>JAMPYA010000162.1 GCA_023700885.1 Flavobacteriaceae bacterium | reverse complement strand
CCTGTATTAAATTTTGAGAAGGAAAATACACTAGGCCTGAGGAACTACCCGGTTCAAACAAAAAAGTTTTAATCTCTGAGAATGGTATTTTTAAGAATTCTTCACAGTTTGCCTGACAACCGCTTTCATTTAAACTACAACCACAATCTTGCCAATTATATCGCACCCAATCAGGATGCTCTTTTTGAGCTGCATCACCATAAGCACCAAAATAAGAATCAGCAAATGTAAATACTTTTGCATTATCGGTAATGGTTTTTGCACCTCTTACACAAAATTCAACTGCCTCACTACCAGAACATAAAAACTCACATTTACCTCCGTTAAGTCCTGTAATTTTTAATACTTTTGATGCAGATGTTTCAATAATAGGATTGCTGTAAACAAAACCGGTATGTGTTATTTTATTAATTTGTTCCAACATAGTTTGTTTTACTCTAGGATTGCCATGTCCTACACTTGTGCACCAAACACCTGATTCAAGATCTTTGTATTTATTTCCGTTTGAGTCGACCAATTCGCAATTTGTTGCCTTAATAATATTGGGGATTTTAAGCTGATGTCCTATAGACCAAATAATTTTACTTTTCATTTTTGTTTACTGATTCATCCATTTTTTAAAATCACTAGAGCGGTCAATACTAACAATGGTATCATTTTCATTTTCAACCACCGGTGATAAGACTAATTTAATACGACTTCTGGACCATGAAATCATATTAGAGATTGATTTTAAGCTAATGATAAAAGAGCGATTGATACGAAAAAAAACATTGGGATCTATACTATGCTCTAAACTATCTAGGGTTTGATCGATTGCATAACTGTTACCTTCTAATGTTCTTAAAAAAACACTTTTATCGCATGCACAGAAATAAGCAATTTCGTCTATGTCAATTTTACGATATTTATCTCCTATTTGAATTAAGAAGCGTTTTTTATAGTTTATTGGATTTGCCTGAAATACTGCTAACAATTCATTAAAATCAATATTAAAGGATGATTTAAGCGCTTTATATTTTTGAAGACTTTCTGCCAACTCTGTTTTTCGTATAGGTTTTAATAAGTACGATACACTATTTAATTGAAAAGCCTTAACGGCATATTGATCATAGGCAGTGGTAAAAATAACCGGAGTATTGATATTGATTTGATCAAAAATGCTAAAACTAATTCCATCGGACAGCTGAATATCTAGAAATATTAAATCGACTTTGTGAATTGCCAGCCATTTAACAGATTCTTTTATAGAACCTAGTTTAGCTTCAATTTGAATATCGGGATCTATGTCTTTAATAATTTTTTCTAAACGATCTGCTGCTAAAGCTTCATCTTCAATGATAGCTACTTTCATAATAGGTAGTATTTATTAATGGTAATTTTACAATATAATCATTAGTCTCTACCCTGAATTTTGGTTTTTTATCACTTATCATTGCATATCTTTTAGTCAAATTGAGCTGCCCTAAACCAGTAGATTTGTAATTAGATACTTTTTGCTGAATGTTATTTTTTACTATGAGCATATCTTTATTTGTATATACTTCTATGTGTAAAGGTTGAAACTCGCTAATACTATTATGCTTCAATACGTTTTCCATCACTAATTGTAGTGAAAGTGGAGGTAACATTTGATTGAGTGCACTTGACGGAATGTTTACTGAATACCTTAGTGCTTCTCCGTATCTTATTTGTTGTAAAAAAATATAAGATCGTATAAAATTTAACTCCTCCTTTAATGTTACCACAGGCTTTTCGATGGTCTCCAAAACATATCTATAAATTTGAGCAAATTCATCAAAAAATTGTTGCGATTTATTTACATCTGTTTCAATTAAACTTGATAAAACGTTTAGACTATTAAATATAAAATGGGGGTTTAGTTGACTTTTTAGTACTTCAAAACGAATTTGAGATAATTCATTTTGCAATTTTTCTGTTATTCTTTTTGCTTTGGTACTCTCCAGAAAATAATACCAACCTTCTAAAATCATCATTGTTGATATATTAATGATTATAAAAATAATCACATTGGTATATAAAATTATTTCTACGCCCATTGGATAAGGGGTAATCCAATGCACTAAAATTGTAATAGGAAGAGCAACTGCAGCCGCTATCAATGAAGTCAAAATCAATTGAACAACAATTCTTTTAATTGTTTGATGTTGCCAATCAAATGTTTTATTGAGGTATTGAATCGCTATTAAGTTAAGAATAGTAATAAAAAAGTAGACTATAAAACTTAAAAATGATCCCTTTATTAATCTAACCGCAAATTGAGTTAAAGAATCAAAAGGATAAAAACCAGTATAGTTGTTATAAAGAATAATTATAAGCTGGGTTCCTATAGAAAGGCATATTAATAATTTTATAAGCTTATCAAAAGGCAATAAAGTTGCCACTTGTTTAATTTTCATCCTTTTGAATTTTTAAGAAATTTACTAAAATTAGTTTATTTTTACATAAACATTAAGGCATTTTTAAAGTACTATTATTTAATTAGTAAATACCGTACTTAACGGTTAAACCATAACTGGTTTTATTCAGAAAATCATTTTCAGTACCCATTAGATTTATTTTGGATGTAAATCGGTAATTTATTTGCGATCCTAGCCACCAATTTTTCTTTACTCTCACATTAAATTCTGCACCTAATTCATCCACAGTAAATTTTTCAGTATCGATAATTTCTTCATACCAGGGTCTGTTTTCACGAAAACCTTTATCATAACGATATAAAGCCTGCCCCATACCACTTAAACAAGAAAGATGAATTTTACCCCATTTTTTAATTGGAATGATGTGCTCTACAAACATTGCTGTATAAGCACTTTCTAAATGATAGGTTCCATCTGAAACAACAACATTTAGTGTTCTATCATAATCCAATACATTTGCAGACAAACCGATACCCCATTTTTTATCGATTACCATACCTACTTTAGCTCCAAACCAAACTGTAGGTTTGTCTAATACTTCGGAATAACTTCCCGATACTGATCCGTAAACACCAAATGTATGTTCCTTTTTATTGCCTTGGTATGACCATACATAATCTTTTGAACCTTCTTTAATTGGCTCTTGACTTTGTACTGTTAAACTCATTAATGCCACCATCAAGGTTAACATTACATATTTTCCTTTCATTACTTTAAATTTAAATTAATATTACATTTTAAGGACAAATTTAATTTGTATATGTCTGCTATAAAAAGTTAAGTAGCTGAAGGTGTTTAATTAAGAGACGAAGGTGTTTAACTATGCTATTAAAGCAATAATCTGAAACCTTTTATATAAAGAAAAATACTTGGTGTTACTGTTGTGGGTTGAGATTGCTTCACTTTTGATAACTCCAAAGCGCCAGCTAGCACCTTCGTTAAAAATAGCTACAAGTTATTTTCTTTACACTCAGCACTGCAATGACGAATATAATTTAATAAAACTTTTAATTATAGTTTTTGGAACAAAATAGAGCGTTTGCCGAACACCTTAATTTTTGTCAAAAAAAAAAATTTTTTCACAATTTATATTGCTTTACTGGTTTAACAATTCAATTTTAAACCCTGCTTCCTGTACTTTTTGGATTACTTCTTCTACTGTAATGCCTTTGGAGTGCACAGAAAGGATTTTGTCTTTGGTATTAGTGTCCACATCCCAATGGCAGATACCCTCTGCATTGTCTAATTGGGGTTTTACAGTTGCTACACAACCACCACATTTAATATTTGTCTTGAACTGAAATTCTTTATTTTCCATTTTTCTAATATTTTTTTGAATGATTAAAACTTAACTTAATTATTGCAACACCCTGTTGAACAATCTGATAAACTGTTTTCATTTTCTAACGAAACCGCATAACCTGCTTTTTCTATAGCATTTACTACTTCAACTTTAGTATTATCTGACGCAACTAAAACTGTTAATTTACCTGCTGCCACATTTTGAATTTGTACGCCTTCAATTTCTTTTATCGCGTTTTTTACTCTTGTTTGACAATGTGTACTCTGCATATTTGGAACGCTTATTTTTACTTCTTTCATTTTGTTGTTTATTTAAATTGTTATTTGATACTGCAAATTTCAACACAAAGTCGATTTGCTTTATTATGTTATTTATTGATTGATTTATGAGATTTACTGTTTCCACTTCAAACGGAGGCTATTAGTTACCACGCTTACACTGCTCAATGCCATTGCCGCACCTGCAATCATTGGGTTAAGTAAGAAACCGTTTATCGGATATAAAATACCTGCCGCAATAGGAATACCTATTAGATTATAGATAAATGCCCAAAATAAATTTTGCTTAATAGTAGCTACGATTTGTTTTGACAATTTTATTGCCTCTGGTATTTTGGTTAGTTCTGATGAAATAATGGTCATTTTCGCAACGACCATTGCTATGTCTGACCCTTTCCCCATTGCTATACTTACATCTGCTGTTGCAAGAGCTGTACTGTCATTGATCCCGTCACCAACCATTGCAACGATTTTGCCTTGTTGTTGCAGTTCTTTTATAAAATCGGCTTTTTGTTGCGGTAATACTTCTGCCTTGTAATGTTTGATACCTGTTTGCTCTGCAATGGCTTTGGCAGTGGTTTCGTTATCACCTGTGAGCATATACAATTCTATACCCATTTCCTGCATTTTTCGGATAGATTCTACTGAAGTTTCTTTTATCTTATCTGATATTGCAATAACGCAAAGTGCTTGTTTACTGTCTGCAAACCAAATAACGGTTTTTGATCGTATGCCCCATTCATCCGCTTGCTTTTGTAATTGTTCTGCAATAGTGATGTTGTTTTCTGCCAACAGTTT
>JAMPYA010000161.1 GCA_023700885.1 Flavobacteriaceae bacterium | reverse complement strand
TGATTTTTTTTTGCAAAATCTAACAATGGTTTATAATCGGTGCTAAAGTTGTTCCATAATCGCGCCATAATTGACAAATCTTTAGCGGTGATATGACCTGCTATATATTCGCTCACACAATTTTGATTATCAGCTTCGAACATTTCGGCGCCCAAAGTAAGATTTCTTTTTAGATACAAATCAGCTAAAGTGGCATATTGTAACCAATGTACAATTGGATTGTTGTGCAATTCTCCAAATAAAACAATATCTGCCTTACTCATTTCTTTAAGCATCTTATGATAAGTGACTTTTTTTCCTGACGCATTAAATATTTGATAAGCTGGTTTATTTTGAGAAAATCCTAAGGAAGAAATCCAAAGAAAAATAAGAAAAATGTGCAATTTTTTCATAGATAGACAGTTTGATTACTTACAAATGTATAAATTTGAATCTTAAATAACTATACTAACTTATTGATTAGGAATTGTAATTTCAATTTATATTTTTTTATCAATTAAAAACAATACAACTCATGAAATATTTACCAATAGACCGTCAATTATTCATCAAAAACAGAGAAAAGTTTGTTGCCAAAATGCAACCAAAATCATTAGCTGTTTTTAACTCAAATGATATTTATCCGGTAAGTGCAGACAGTACTTTGCCATTTGCTCAACATCGTGATATATTTTATTTATCTGGAGTTGACCAAGAGGAAAGTATTTTAGTGTTATTTCCAGATGCTCCTAAACCTCAACATAGAGAAATGTTGTTTTTAAAAGAAACCAATGACCACATTGCCGTTTGGGAAGGCGAAAAATTGACCAAAGAAAAAGCATTTGAAACAACAGGTGTTAAAACAATTTATTGGTTACAAGAATTTGAAAAAGTATTTTTTGAACTGATGACTCAAGCTGAAAGTATTTATGTAAACACTAATGAACATTATCGCGCCAAAATTGAAACTGAAACCCGCGAAGCGCGTTTTGTAAGTTGGTTACAAAAAAAATATCCTGGACATACTTATTTAAGAAGTCAACCTATATTACAACGCCTTCGTTCTGTAAAAGAATCACAAGAAATTGCTTTGATGCAAGAAGCTTGTAATATTACAGAAAAAGGGTTCCGTAGAATACTTGGTTTTGTAAAACCTGGAGTAACAGAATATGAAATTGAAGCAGAATTTATTCATGAATTTATTAAAAATAGAGCTAACGGATTTGCTTACACGCCTATAATTGGTAGTGGTTATAATGCCTGTGTATTGCATTACATTGAAAACAATCAGGTTTGTAATGATGGAGAAGTTATTTTGATGGATGTAGGAGCGCAATACGGTAATTACTCCTCAGATTTAACACGTTGCGTTCCAGTTTCTGGAAAATTTACGCAACGTCAAAAAGAGGTGTACAATGCAGTTTTAAGAGTTAAAAATGAAGCTGCTGCCATGTTAGTAGTGGGAAATGATTGGGCAAAATACCATGTTGAAGTTGGTAAAATAATGACTAGAGAACTACTTGGTTTAGGATTGATTACCGAAGAAGAGGTAAAAAATGAAAATCCGGATTGGCCTGCCTATAAAAAATATTTTATGCATGGAACATCGCATCATATCGGATTAGACACCCATGATTATGGAATTTTAACTGAACCTATGCAAGCAGGTATGGTTTTTACCGTTGAACCGGGAATTTATATTCCTGCCGAAAAATTAGGCATCCGTTTAGAAGATGATTATGTAATTCAAGAAAAAGGCGCGCCATTTAACCTTATGGCCAATATTCCAATTGAAGTTGATGAAATTGAAGCTTTAATGAAATCATAAATTTTAAATTAAAAAGTTTAAATCCTGACTGATTTCAATAATTAGTCAGGATTTTTTTATCTTTATAGGTATGGAAATACTTCGCTATAAAAATGCCAATATACATTTCTCTTCTCAAGGCAAAGGTCGAGCTATAGTTTTATTGCATGGTTTTTTAGAAAATATTTCTATGTGGGATGATATAATCCTTGCTTTATCTAAAAAATACCGAGTCATTTCAATTGATTTATTAGGTCATGGAAAATCTGAAAATATTGGATACATCCATTCCATGGAAGACCAAGCCTTAATGATTAAATTTGTTTTAGATGCTTTAAATCTAAGCAGATATGTGCTGATTGGACATAGTATGGGGGGATATGTTGGTTTGGCGTTTGCAGAACATTTTACAGATAATATTAAGGGATTATGTCTAATGAATTCTACTCCATTAGCTGATTCGCCCGAAAAAAAAATAAACAGAGAAAGAGCCATTGAGGCTGTTAAAATAAATTATAAAACTTTTATTCGGATGGCTGTTCCAAACTTATTTGCACCTTATAACCTTCTAAAATTTAAAGATGAGGTTAATATAGTTGTAGAACAAGCACTCCAAATGCAACCCCAAGGAATTATTGGGTCGTTAGAGGGGATGAAATTGCGCAAAGATCGTGTTAATGAATTAAAAAAACTGAAAGTGCCAACTCAATTAATAATTGGACAAAATGATGGTGCTATAGATATTGAATTAACCTTAGAAAGTATTGAAAACACCTCCACAGAAATTATTATTTTTCCTGATGGACACATGAGTCCTATTGAAAATAAATCAGAATTGATTGAAACTCTTGAGCATTTTGTTAAAAAATGTTATTCGTAAACTAACTTTATTAAATTATGGAAGAACACACACAACTTTCTAAAAAATCTGGTTTACCACCAGGAACTTTAATCCACATTGGTAAAAAAAGAGCTTCAAAAGTTAGAATTACCGCTATTGATTATACAGAAAGTTTATATAATGAATCTGAATTTCAAGATATTAGCAATTGTTTTCCTTTTAAAGAAACCTCATCGACAAGCTGGATTAATATTGACGGAATTCATAACACTGAAATTATTGAAGCGTTAGGAAATCATTTTGGGCATCATCCATTATTGATGGAAGATATTTTAAACACTCTGAGCAGACCTAAATTAGAAGAATATGACGATTATGTATTCCTTAATTTAAAAATGTTGGGAATTGGTAAAGACCAAAATGCTATTATTTCCGAACAAGTTAGTTTGATATTAGGAAAAAATTACGTTATCTCATTTCAAGAACAACCTGGTGATATTTTTGATTCAATCCGAGTCAGAATACGAGAATCTAAAGGTAATATAAGAAAACGAAAAGCAGACTATCTTTTTTATCGCTTAATTGATACCGTGGTTGATCATTATTTTTTCATAATTGAACACCTAAGTGAACGAATTGAAAAACTAGAAGATATTATTTTGGTTACTCAATCTACACATATATTACATCAAATTCAAGATTTAAAAACACAACTCATACAAATTCGAAAAGCTATAAGTCCGTTAAGAGAAGCTGTAAGTTTACTTCAGAAAGATGAAGTAAAACTGATTCATAAAAACACTTTACAATATTTTAGAGATGTCTATCAAAATTTAATTCAGGTATCAGAAAGTATTGATATTTACAGAGAAATGACTAAAAATTTAATGGATTTATATCAATCCGGAATCAATAACCGTATGAATCAGGTAATGCAAGTTTTAACGGTTATAGCCACAATTTTTATACCGCTCACTTTTATTGTGGGAATTTACGGGATGAATTTTGATAATATGCCAGAGCTTCATTGGAAATACGGCTATTTTATTATATGGGGAATTATGGTTACGGTTGTACTATTTATGCTTAAATATTTTAAACGCAAGAAATGGTTTTAAATCAATCTGATATAAAAGTTAGTATTTTTGGATGTGGTTGGTTAGGAGAGCCACTGGCCACCTATTTATTAGAAAAAAAATACGCTGTAAAAGGCTCAACAACTTCATCAGAAAAAGTAAATCGATTAAAATCTAAAGGGATTGAAGCTTTTCAAATTCAATTAGAAGCCATTGATGAAACCATAATTGCTTTTTTAAATGCAGACCTATTAGTAGTCAATATTCCATCAAAAAATATAAACGGATTTAAAAATTTGATTTCTTATATTGAAAAATCTCCTGTAAAAAAAGTGTTGTTTATCAGTTCAACCTCTGTTTATAAAGATAATAATGCCATCATTTTTGAAAATACTGCGGATAGTTTTTCAGACAGTCAGCTATTAGAAATTGAGCAACTATTTAAACATAATCTTCATTTCAAAACAACTATTCTGCGTTTTGGTGGCTTATTTGGTTACACAAGAAAACCGGGTAATTTCTTTTCTTCTGGCAGAAGCATTTCTCAACCAGAAGCACCTGTTAATATGATTCATAGAGATGATTGTATTGAAATAATTTATCAAATCATTCATCAAAATATTTGGGGAGAAACGTTGAACGCTTGTGCGGATTTACATCCTACCAAAAGAAAATTTTACACTAAAGCTACTGAGATTATAGGAAAACCAGCGCCTAATTTTATAGAAGGAGAACCCGTTTCATTTAAAATTGTTAGTAATGATTCTATAAAAAAATGCTTGAACTATCAATTCAAGCATCCGGATATTTTAAAAGCGTTAGAGTTCTAGTTATTCTTTAAACGAATTCCATCCTTGCGCCGTTATCTCAATTTGCTGATTAGCTCTTGTTATTAAGTTTACACCTTCTTTAGCCTCGGTCATAAATCCAATAATGGTCATACTAGGATTTCCTTTTATTTTGTCAAAATCCTCTTGTGCAACAGTAAACAACAATTCATAATCTTCACCACCACTTAACGCAACAGTTGTGCTGTTGATATTAAATTCTTCACAAGTGCTAATAACCTGTTGATCTAGCGGAATTTTATCTTCATACAATTTACAGCCCATATTGGATTGTTTACACAAATGCAAAATTTCAGAAGAAAG
>JAMPYA010000160.1 GCA_023700885.1 Flavobacteriaceae bacterium | reverse complement strand
TCCTGTAAACATCGGCGAACGATTGAAACCAAGTCTTAACAACTCATGAACTTCCTGAGAAGTATAAGTCATAAAACACGAGCGTTGCTGAGTTAAAGATTTTGTTTGATTAGTAAATGAAAATTTTTGCGGATTTTCATCTCCCGGTTGTTCTGTCATTTTAGAATAATCTAAGGAACGACTATCAACTCTTGGTGGAGTTCCGGTTTTCATTCTACCTGATTCAAATCCTAGTTTTATCAAATCTTCTGTAATTCCTTTTGATGATGCTTCTCCAACTCTACCGCCTCCAAATGATTTATCACCAATATAAATTAATCCGTTTAAAAAAGTTCCATTGGTTAAAATAACTGATTTTGAAAAATACTCAACACCTAATTGTGTCCTAACACCTTTTATAATATTGTCTTCAACAATCAAACTAGAAACCATTTCTTGATACATATCCAAACTAGGTAATGATTCCAACACCAACCTCCATTCTTCTGCAAATCGCATGCGATCACTTTGGGCTCTCGGACTCCACATTGCTGGCCCTTTAGATTGATTTAGCATCTTAAACTGTATTGCGGTTTTATCAGTTACAATACCCATATACCCACCTAAGGCATCAATTTCACGAACTATTTGCCCTTTCGCAATTCCACCAACAGCGGGATTACAACTCATCTGAGCTATAGTTTGTAAACTCATGGTAATTAATAAAGTCTTAGCTCCTAAATTTGCGGCGGCAGCGGCGGCTTCACAACCGGCATGTCCCCCACCAACAACAATTACATCATACTCCATTTTATTCATCATCCTTTATATTTTGTTCCACGTGGAACACTTTTAAATTAGTTTACTTATTGGTTTTTAGTTATTTATATATTTTTCAATACAAATATCTTCGTTTTTTCTCATTTCCAACTGATCTTTTTCGTTTTTATCCTTAAAACCGATAAAATGAAGAATTCCGTGACTCATAACGCGCAATAATTCTTGTTGAAAATCCACTTTAAATAGACTTGCATTTTCTTGAACCCTTTCAATTGAAATAAATATATCACCACTAATCAATTTTTCTTCAGAATAATCAAAACTAATAATATCTGTTAAATCGTCATGATTCAAATATTGTTGATTGATTTGAAGTAAATATTTATCATCACAAAATATATAGGAAATATCTCCTACTTCAAAACCATAACTTTCTATAACACCAATAATCCACTTTTTGTAATTTTCAATACCATCTAAAAGGAAATCAGTTTCGAAATTAAAATCAATCATGTTTATTATTTTGATGCAAAATTACATAAACTCTTTTGAATTCAATTATTCCTTAAAAATAGATTGATCAAAATAGATTGTAAGGAAGTTATGAGAGTTATATCTTTGCCTAAAAACTAATTATATGAAATTGCCGTTAACAATATGTTTATTGAAAACAAACACCAATAAATAACAAGGCGATAACATATATGACCGATAAAAAAATAAATTATACATATATGAAATAGCCATGTTTGCAAAAACACAATTGCAAAGCAATCACTGAGCACTGAAACAAATAAATTTTAGTGAAGTAAACTTTGATGAAAATATTTTAATCAAACTGGCGTATTCCATATGACAAATGAAAAACAAATAAAATATTCACATATGAAATCTAATGTTCGAGTTCGCTTTGCTCCTAGTCCAACCGGACCTTTACATATTGGAGGGGTAAGAACAGCACTTTTTAATTATTTATTTGCTAAAAAAAATAACGGAACTTTTATACTTAGAATTGAAGATACCGATAGAACTCGATTTGTGCCCACCGCAGAACAGTATATTGTAGATGCTTTAAATTGGTGCAATATTCCTTTTGATGAGGGAGTTCATAAAAATGAAAAATTTGGACCTTACCGTCAAAGTGAAAGAGCCTCCATTTATAAAAAATATGCAGATAAATTAATTGAAAATGGTTGGGGCTATTACGCTTTTGATACAGCTGAAGAACTAGATAAACAGAGAAATTTACACGAAAAGGAAGGTAAAACATTTATCTACAATCATCAAAATAGAAAAGAATTAAACTCTTCATTAAAACTTTCAAAACAAGAGGTTGATGAAAAAATTAATAATGGTGATCCTTATGTAATACGTTTTAAAACTCCTGAAAATGAAATATTAGTTTTAAACGATATAATTCGCGGAGTCATAAAAATTGATACAAACACACTTGATGATAAAGTTTTATTTAAAAGTGATGGAATGCCCACCTATCATCTTGCTAATATAGTTGATGATCATTTAATGAAAATTACCCATGTTATTCGTGGCGAAGAATGGTTGCCTTCGATGGCGTTGCATATTCTTTTATATCGAGCTTTTGATTGGACTCCACCACTTTTTGCACATTTACCCTTAATTTTAAAACCAATTGGTAAAGGAAAATTGAGTAAACGTGACGGAGAACAGTTAGGATTTCCGGTTTTTCCACTAGAATTTTTAAACGAAGAAACTAATGAAACGGTAAAGGGATATAAAGAAGAAGGTTATTTACCAGAAGCTTTTATTAATATGCTGGCTTTGTTAGGATGGAATCCAGGAACTGAACAAGAAATTTTTTCTTTAGATCAGCTTGTTCAATTATTTGATCTTGAAAAAGTAGGAAAATCAGGTGCTAAATTTGATCCAGAAAAAACTAAATGGTTTCAACATAAGTATTTATTAAATCAAAGTGATGAATTCTTAGCTCAACAATATCAACCGATTTTGATTGATAAAAATATCAATGAATCGCTTGAAAGAATAATTAAAGTTGTTTCCCTTATTAAAGAACGCGCTACTTTTGTTAAAGATTTTTGGGAGTTAAGTGATTTCTTTTTTATCAGTCCAAATGTCTACGAAGAAAAAACATTGAATAAACAATGGAAAGAAGATACAGAATCATTATTAAATAATTTAGTTGAAATTATTAAAAGTATAGATGATTATTCTTCAATTGAAATTGAAACAAAAGTGAAAGAATGGATTACCCTAAATGAAATTAGTTTTGGTAAAATTATGCAACCATTACGTTTAAGTTTAGTAGGTTCTTTAAAAGGTCCACATCTTTTTGATATCATAGAGTTTATAGGTAAAGAAGAAACAATTAAACGCATTTTGAAATTAATTGAGGTAGCTAAAAACTAAGAAATTATTAAGTATCTTTATTGAAAATAAAAAATACTTATTATGAGCCCATTTCTTCTTATTATTTTAATCTTCGGATTATTATTACTATTCTTAGGTTTATTTACTGTAAAACAACAAACCAACGCCATTGTAGAACGTTTTGGTAAGTTTGTAAGTATCCGTCAAGCCGGATTACAATTTAAAATTCCTTTTATTGATATTATAGCAGGACGTGTCAATTTAAAAATTCAACAACTTGATGTTATTGTTGAAACTAAAACTAAAGATGATGTATTTGTTCATCTTAAAATCTCTGTTCAATTTCAAATTTTAGTTGAGAATGTTTATGATGCATTTTATAAATTACAATATCCTCACGATCAGCTAACAGCCTATATTTTTGATGTAGTTCGTGCTGAAGTTCCTAAAATGAAATTAGATGATGTATTTGAAAGAAAAGACGATATAGCGCATGCTATTCAACGTGAATTAAAAGAAGCTATGTTGGGTTATGGTTATGATATTGTAAAAGCTTTAGTTACTGATATCGATCCAGATGCACAAGTTAAAGCTGCAATGAACAGAATTAACGCAGCTGAACGCGAAAAAATTGCAGCTCAATTTGAAGGTGATGCACAAAGAATTTTAATTGTTGAGCGTGCCAAAGCAGAAGCAGAAAGTAAAAAATTACAGGGACAAGGTATTGCTGATCAACGTAGAGAAATTGCACGTGGTTTAGAAGAATCTGTTGATGTTTTAAATAAAGCAGGTATTAATTCACAAGAGGCATCAGCTTTAATTATTATTACTCAACATTATGATACCTTACAAGCCGTTGGAGAACGCTCTAACAGTAATTTAATTATGTTGCCAAATACACCTTCATCGGCAAGTAATATGTTAAATGATATGACTGCTTCGCTAATTGCTGCCAATCAAATGGGAACTATTGCTGCCAAAAGTGATAAAAAATCTAAATAAAAAGTTTTAACATCAATAAAAAATCCTGAATTTCTTCAGGATTTTTTTTATTTCTTATCTTCTTCTGATTCTGATTTTTTAGGTTCATCATCATCTTTTGCAGCTTTTTTAAACTCTTTGATACCAGAACCAAGTCCTTTCATTAATTCAGGAATTTTTTTACCACCAAATAATAATAATACTATAAGTAAAATAATCCCAATTTGACCAGGACCAATCATTCCTAAAAATATATTTTGTGTTATCATAACTCTAAATTTTTATTACAACAAATGTACTGATTTTTATAAACTAATAATTTATTATTAACATATTTTACAAATAATTACTTTTTAGGTTCAATAGTACCACCTACTACTTTTTTGGTATTTAATATTTCTGGGTTTCCTTTATAATAAATCTCACCTCCAAAGGTCACTTTTGCATCTAATAAATCTGTAGAAGAAATTTCGGCAATTCCGGCAGTTGCAGAAACTACATAGGATTGCTCGGCAACTAAATTATAACCTTTGTAAACACCGCCAGTATTTGTTTCTACTTGCTGATTTTTTACTTTTCCTTTAAGTTGAATTACTCCTCCTGAAACAGCTTTAACAGTTAAATATTTGACATCAATTAATAAATTTATCTTAGCCCCTTCTTGTGTTTTAATTTCTAAATTAGGTTGATTAATTATATGAGCAGCACTAATTTCACTTCCTTCATTTGCATCAATAATATCTAAATT
>JAMPYA010000159.1 GCA_023700885.1 Flavobacteriaceae bacterium | reverse complement strand
TTGCAAGGGGCAACCCATGATCCGGTACAAGTCAATGTATTTGATGTAAGCGGAAGACAAGTATTCTCTAAGGCTGGAAATTACAACGATACTTACCAATTTGGAGGACATTTCCAAGCGGGAGTTTACTTAGTGAGAGTACAACAAGGAACAAGCGTTGAAAACCTAAAAGTTATTAAACGATAAGTTTGGGGTTTATTAAGGAAAAGCCACGCTGAAAAGCGTGGTTTTTTTATTTACTTAGGGCAAAATAAGATAGAAAATTGTCGAGTTAGCTGTTATTCACAACCGTTTAGAGGAAATTCTTTTCGTAAATCGTTAGTTCAGAATCGTAAATTGTTATACATTGTCATTATTTACTCAAGTTATATTTAGTTTAAAATGATAAAAATCAATTACAATAAGTAGGTTATTGTTATTTAAAAATGGATAATAAAACTTTATGGAAATAGAATTGAAATCAATAATTACCTGTCCAAATTGTGGTCATATAAAGGAAGAATATATGCCAATAAATGCATGTCAATTCTTTTATGAATGTGAAAATTGTAAAATGATATTGAAGCCTAAAGAAGGAGATTGTTGTGTCTATTGTAGTTACGGAACCGTACCTTGTCCGCCAATTCAACACGATAAAAGATGTTGCTAAATCAATGATATTAAGAATTTAAATTTAACATTTAACTTTTCAATCCTTCCTCCAACAAAAAAAGCTCCTTCTGGAGCTTTTAACTTTTAAACTTTCAAACTTTCAACATTTAAACTCACTTCCTAAAAACCTCCTGCACCCATTTCAATAATAACGACACCAAAAAAATGGTAATGGCTCCAACCATCGCCAGAACCACCGTCACCAAAATATATTGGGAATTCAGCTGAGATATTATCAATTAAATTCAATGTTTAGTTAAATGTAATATGTATTTTTAAAAAATAGTTATATTTATAAAATTAAATCTCAATGAATGTAATGTTTTGATAAATATATTTTATTAATGCAACCTTTAATTGATATAATTCCGCCCAAATGAAACTATTTTATAAACAATTAAGGAATAAGTTAAATATAATTTTAACCTATATATTAGGAAGTGAATTGAGTTCTACATTAGAAGCAAGAATTTATAAAGCAGCTTGTCTTATTGGTGTTGTATATAGCTTTTTAAGTATAATTTGGAATAACTATATGGGGCTTTCGCCAATTCTTAATTTCATTTCAGTTACAATTTTATTATTTTATTTCACACTTTATTTATTAGCTAGACATAAAAATCTATTATATAAGTTCTTTGCATATATTATAACGCTTTTCATATTATCAATAATTTGGTTTGCAATATCTGGTTCTAAAGGAGCTACACCCATTTTATATTTAGTAGTAGTGATAATATTTTTACTAATAACCAAAACTAAATTTCATTTTTTATATATTACGATAGCCATTTCTAATATCATTTTATTATATATTCTAGAAAAAAGCTATTACAATCAATTAATTACCGAATATTCAAGTCAGCAAGTTAGAGAATTAGATATACTTTATACATTTATTTTAGGTTCTATTTTTGTATTTATATTCTTGAAATATTTCAAAAAAAATTATGAAAATGAGCTAAAACTTTCTAGCAAGAAGGAATCAGAATTGCTAGAAAATAAATCATTAATTCAAAGTTTTTTTAATAATGCCACAGTAGGTTTATATCAATCTACACCAGATGGGAAAATTTTATCTGTAAATCCTGCCATTGTTGAAATGTTAAAATTTGATGCTTCCGAGGAATTATTAAAATTTGACTTATCTAAAGGAAATTATGTTGATAAAACAAAACAAGATAATTTTAAAATGATCATTGCAGAGAAAGGGGAAATAAAAGGATATGAATCTGAGTGGTATACAAAAAATGGTGATATTATAGTTGTTCGCGAAGGTGCTAAAGCTATTAAAAATGAGGAAGGTAATATTATTAGGTATGATGGTGTAGTAGAAGATATTACTGAAATTAGGAAAAGTGAGGAAACCTTACATAAGATGAGTAAAGCTATCAGTAACTCAAGTGAGGTTATTTTTATGACTAACTTTGAAGGTATTATTACATTTGTAAATCCTGAATTTTCTAAACTTTACGGTTATGATGCCGAGGAAGTCATCAATAAAGTAACACCAAGAATTCTGAATAGTAGGCAACAAGGAGTTGATTTTTATGAAAAATTTTGGGAAAAATTAAAACAAAAAGAAAGTATAAAATCATTAGAAATTGTCAATAAGAAAAAAAACGGGACGTTATTAAATATAGAATCTTCTGTTGATCCAATTCTTGCGGAAAATGGAACTATTATCGGATTTTTATGTATTCAAAGAGACATAACAGAGCGTAAAAAAGCAGAAACTGTTCAAAGTATTATTTTAAACATTGCTAATGCTTCTCATAAGTTAAATTCCTTAAATGAGATAATGCCTATAATTCAGTCTGAATTGGGCAGAATTGTAGATACAAAAAACTTTTATGTGGCTCTTTATAATAAAAGTGATGATACTATAAATAGGATATATTATAATGATGAAAAAGATGAAATATTTAATTTTCCGGCAAACAAAACTGCTACGGGATTGGTAATAAAACAAGGTAAATCTTATTTACTAAAAAGTGAAGACACCTATCAATTAGAGCGAGAAGGGAAGCTTAATGTTGTAGGAGAAATTTCAAAAGTATGGCTTGGAGTTCCATTAATTATAAAAGGGAAGTCCATTGGTGCTTTTGTAGTTCAAAGCTATGAAAATGAAAATGCATATAATGAAAAAGATAGAGAGATTTTAGAAATTATTTCACATCAAATTAGTACTTCGATAGAACGTCAGCAATCTGAAAAAATGTTTCAAGAAATAGAGCAGAAACAACGTAATATTTTAGAAAAAAGTACCAATTTGTTCTACTCACATGATATCAATCACAATATCAACTATATGAGTCCGCAAGTAAAAGATATTCTTGGATATGAAGTAAAAGAGGCTTTAATTAAATGGACAGAATTTGCAACAGATAATCCAATAAATGAAATAGGTTTCAAAAAAACGGAGGAAGCTATAAAAACGGGTGTAATACAACCTCCATTTGAACTCGAACTTATGCGAAAAGATGGTCATAAAATTTGGGTAGAAGTTAGAGAGGCACCTGTGGTTGAAAACGGAAAAACAACAGCTATCGTTGGGTCATTAAATGATATCACAGAACAGAAAAGAGCTAATCTAATTCAAAATATTATTTTAAATATTGCTAATACTTCTCAAAAATCGTTAGAATTAGAAGAAATAATGCAATTGATACAAAATGAATTAAGTAAAATAGTGGATACAAAAAACTTCTTTATAGCACTTTATAATGAAGAAAATGACACCATTCATCTTCCCTATTTTCAGGATGAAAAAGATGATATTATTGATTTTCCTGCTGGTAAAACAATTACGGGTATAGTAATTAGGAAAGGGGAATCTTTGTTATTAACAGAGGATGATATGAATCGATTAACAAATAGTGGTGAAATTGAAATAATAGGTGAGAGTTCTAAATTATGGTTAGGGGTTCCGCTTAAAATAAAAGACAAAGTATTTGGCGCTTTTGTGTTGCAAAGCTATGATGATATCAATGCGTATTCAGAAATGGACAAAGAGTTTTTGGAAATAATTTCACACCAAATAAGCATTTCTATAGAACGAAAGAGAAATGAAGAGAATCTGATTAAAGCAAAACTAAAGGCTGAAGAAAATGATCGCTTAAAATCAGCTTTTCTCGCCAATATGAGTCATGAAATTAGAACTCCAATGAATTCTATTCTTGGTTTTTCTGATTTGTTAATGAATGAAGAACTTTCTAATGAAAAGAAAAGTAAATTTCACGAAATAGTGAATTCAAGCGGAAAACGATTAATGAATTTAATTAATGATGTGGTAGATATTTCGAAACTAGACGCTAAAGAAATGCAATTAAATCTATCAGTTTTTAATTTAAACAATTTAATAGATCAATTACAAAATCAATTTTATATATCACCTCAAAATAAAAACACTAAAATCAATACTTTTAAAGAATTGAATGATGAGGATAGTTTTATTAATTGTGATGAAACACGTTTAGTTCAAGTACTGTCAAATTTATTAGAAAATGCACTTAAATTTACAAATAAAGGTTCAGTAGAATTTGGGTATAGGTTGATCGAAAATAATCTCCATTTTTTTGTGAAAGATTCGGGAGTAGGTATTAACAAAAAGGATCATTATCATATCTTTGAAAGATTCGGTCAGTCTGATAATGAAATATCAAAAGTAAAACAAGGTTCAGGGCTTGGTTTAGCAATCTCTAAAGGAATTGTTGAATTGTTTGGAGGTAAAATTTGGGTTGAATCAGAACAGCATAAAGGAGCTACCTTTTATTTTACAATTCCGAATTGCTTGGTATTGAACAAGGAAATTAGTATTGAAGTAAAAAATATTCAAAAAACAGAAAATAGTTCAACCAAAACCATCCTTATTGCCGAAGATGAAGAAACAAATTTTTGGTTTATTGAAGCTGCCTTAGAGGGTCATCCATTTGAGTTGATTCATGTGTTAAATGGTAAAGAAGCTGTTGAAATAATGCAAGCAAAGAACAATATAGATTTAATTCTAATGGATTTCAATATGCCTGTTATGAACGGTCTGGATGCTACAAAAGAAATCAGAAAAACCAATACTACTATTCCAATTATAGCACTAACAGCTTATGCCATGACCACGGACAAAGAAAAAGCTTTAGAAATTGGTTGTACTGATTACCTTTCGAAACCTGTTTCTAAAGCGCTCCTGTTGGAAACAATTAATAAACATATTAAAGTAATAGCATAATA
>JAMPYA010000158.1 GCA_023700885.1 Flavobacteriaceae bacterium | reverse complement strand
TTTTTTGATGGTATCATCTTCATTAGCAACAATTTGTTTGCTACCATAACGACCATCTAAAGGTGTTAACATGGCATCTGGAATACCATCGTTGTTTAAATCTACAGCGCGACCTTTAGAGTCTACCGCAGCACCTGCAACAGTATTAGATTCTTGGTCTAAATAGTTTGCAATTCCATCATTGTCACTGTCCATCATATCAGTTTCTACTTTTGAAAGGCGTTGATCTAAAGAATCCAATTTATCCATAATAATATCTTCTTCTGAGTACCAATCAGCGTGAACGGCTTTTTTACCTAAGTAAAAAGTTAAACCAACAGAGGCATTAACCAGCATATGTTTGCCATTTAAGCCACGGCTGTTTGAAGACTGTGTGCCATCCCAAGTTACAGATTGTCTGATATGGTTAACCATACTTAAATCTCCTGTAAGAGCGATGTTGTTAGTCAATTTTATTTGAGGTGTAAGACCAACAATCAAATTAAGCATTTGGTCTCCTTTGTCAAAATCGTTTGGAGATTTAGGCGTATTCAAAGAATATCCCATCCCACCGTGTGCCAATAGGTTGAAAGATTTTGTGAAATTGCTAAAATCAAGCACGTTGCCTAAATTTATAATACCTTGTAAACTAGTTCTGAAATAGTTGGTTTTAAATTCTTGGCTTTCATCGCTATTGGTAATATTGTTATAGCCTGCATCTAACTTAATACCGAATTTCTCGTTCATCATATAACGTACACCAAGACCACCTTGCCATAAGCTAGGGGTTGAAGTGAAATAACTTGGCGCAAAAGGTTCAGCTGGTTTGTGAACCCCGGCTTCTAACTCAACCGACCATTGGTTGTATTCTTTTTTCTGTGCATTTGCTGTTATAGTTAACAATAGTATAACGCTAAAAATAATGTTTTTCATTTTAATAATTTTATGGTTAATTAATGTAGAAATAAAAAAGCACCTTTTTTATTAGAACTTTTTTTTAATATCATACAAAGTTATGTGCCTTAGTTAAGAATGTGTTATATAATTATAAGAATACCTTACATAATTCACACATTTATAAGTACATGCTTTTTTTATTTAAATTTATTAAATCAAAAAACGAGATTGGAAAATTATTTTCAAGAGATATATAGATGCAGCCTAAGTTATTTTGAAGTTTTCTAAAAATGATTTATTAACTCCAATTTTATACCATTAAATGTAAAACATCAGCTCAATTTACTAGTGTTAAACATTCAATTATCGATTCAAAAAATAGCGGTTATCATATTCAAATTAGAAATGAAAGGAATTGTAAAAGCCTTACCGGAAAAAATGTTTGAAGTTATTTAATAATCTTTTCGGTAGGTTTTAAAACTTTCTAATCCGACTGTGGTTAGAATTAAGAATCCGCCGATTAATATATTTGCTGAAGGTAATTCATCCAACAAAAAATAGGCAAGTATTATTCCGTAAACTGGTTGTATGCTGCTAAAAATCCCAGCGGTTGATGCTGAAAAGTTTTTTAAACTCACCACAAAAAGCGTGTGCCCCATTGCTGTTGTAACAATTGCAAGTGTTAAAATTGCTTGCCATTGAATTGTGATATTGGTGGTTTCAAACATAAAAAGCACAGGCCATAACATAAAAGAAAGAAAGAGCAATTGATGAAACATTAACATCGTTGGCTGATAAATAACCAATTGTTTTTTTAAAACAATATTTCTTAAAGCATAAAAAAAAGCCGAAACAACACCTATTAAAACACCTTTCGTATAATCATTACTGATATCAAAATTAGGCATCAAAAAATAAATACCTACGAGCACAATTATCCCTAAAAAAATTTGCCAAGAATCTAATTTCATTTTAAAAAATAGGGGTTCTAATAATGCAGTTATTACAGGGAAAGTAAACAATGATAGCATTGCAATAGCCACATTTGAAAGCTGTAATGAATAAAAATAAGTAATCCAATGAATGCCCAGGAACAAACCACCAAACAAGAAACTCATTCCATTTTTTCTAATATCGAATTTTAAGGAAATTCTCATTTTCCAACAATACAAACCAATAACTACTGCCGCCAAAATACATCGCAACCAAATAGTTACGGGCGGTGCCAAATTAATATATCTTCCTAATACGCCAGAAGTGCTTATAAGCAATAGCGCTATGTTTAGTTCAATAATATGTCTAGGGAAACTATTCTTTTCCATTGGTTAATTTGTATTAAATTTTGAAAGTAATTCTAAAGCTTTATTGATGTTTTTCACATCTTCAAAGCTAAGAAGTAATCTGAGTCCATTTTTGGTTTCTTTTTCTTTAAGTTTTCCAATGGTTGAATTTTGCTGAACAAATTGTAAGATTTTTGTAAAACCTTCAGATTGGTAAAATGGAGAATTTTGATTGGCAATAAAATAGCCAATCATTCTATTGTTTTTAATTACTAAATGTTCCATTCCTAATTTTTTGGCCATCCATTTTAACCGAACACTATTGAGCAAATCACTTACACAATTTGGTAAAGCACCAAATCGGTCAATTAATTTATGTTCAAATTCGAGTAATTTTTCTTTGGTTTCTAGGTCAGCCAATTCTTTGTAAAGATTCATTCTTTCGGTTACAATGTTGACATAAGTATCCGGAATAAGTAATTCAAAGTCAGCATCTAGTTGAAAATCTTTTACAAATTTTTCTTTTTTAGATGAGGTGTCTTTATAAAGCTCTTTAAATTCATTTTCTTTTAATTCTTCTATCGCCTCATTCAAGATTTTCTGGTAAGTTTCAAAACCGATATCATTGATAAATCCACTTTGTTCACCACCCAACAAATCACCGGCACCACGAATTTCCAAATCTTTTAATGCAATATTGATACCGCTACCTAAATCAGTAAAAGTTTCTATAGCTGTAATTCGTTTACGGGCTTCATCGGTCATATGATGATAAGGCGGAGTAATGAGGTAGCAAAATGCTTTTTTATTGGAACGACCTACCCTACCGCGCATTTGATGTAAATCTGACAAACCAAAATTGTTGGCATTATTGATAAAAATGGTATTGGCATTAGGAACATCTAGTCCGCTTTCAACAATAGTGGTAGAAACCAACACATCAAATTCATTATTAACGAAGCCAAACATTAGTTGTTCCAATTTCTTACCGTCTAACTGACCATGACCTACACCAATTTTTGCATCAGGAATTAGTCGTTGCAACATTCCGGCTACTTCTTTAATGTTTTCAATTCTGTTATGGATAAAAAACACTTGACCTCCACGTGAAATTTCATACATAATGGCATCCCGAATTAATTCTTCATTAAGTCTGATAACATGTGTTTCTATGGGATGTCTATTGGGTGGCGGTGTGTTTATAACCGATAAATCACGCGCGGCCATTAAGGAAAATTGTAAAGTTCTTGGAATGGGTGTTGCGGTAAGTGTTAAAGTATCTACGTTTTCTTTGATGGTCTTTAATTTATCTTTAACGGCAACGCCAAATTTTTGCTCTTCATCAATTATTAACAATCCCAAATCTTTAAAATGGAGTTCTTTATTGGTAAGTTGATGCGTTCCGATAATAATATCAATTTTTCCGTCTGCAATACTTTTATAGATTTCTGTTTTTTCTTTGGCAGATCTAAATCGATTTAAATAATCAACGCGTAAGGGAAATTCTGATAATCTATCTTTAAAAGTTTGGTAATGCTGAAATGCCAAAATAGTTGTAGGCACCAAAACGGCTACTTGTTTTCCGTTATCAACGGCTTTAAAGGCTGCTCTAATAGCCACTTCCGTTTTTCCAAAACCAACATCGCCACAAACCAATCGATCCATAGGCGCATCGTTCTCCATATCAGCTTTTACCGTTTGCGTTGCTTGGTATTGATCGGGCGTATCTTCATACATAAAACTCGATTCTAACTCGTGTTGCATATAACTGTCGGGGCCAAATGCAAATCCTTTTTGCAGTTTGCGTTTAGCGTATAACTGAATTAAATCAAAGGCAATTTCTTTAACGCGTTGCTTGGTTTTTTGCTTTACTTTTTGCCATGCGCCCGACCCTAACTTATACAGTTTTGGCTCCTTCCCGTCTCTGGAATTATATTTAGATATTTTATGAAGCGAATGAATACTGATGTACAACAAATCGCGATCGCCATAAATAAGTTTGATGGTTTCTTGTTGTTTACCTTCGATTTCAATTTTTTGAAGTCCGCCAAATTTTCCAATCCCGTGATCGATATGCGTTACATAATCGCCAATTTCAAGATTGGATAATTCTTTTATGGAAATAGATTGATTTTTTACAAATCCTTCTTTAAGTCGAAACTTGTGATAGCGTTCAAATATTTGATGATCGGTGTAACAAACTATTTGATTGTCAATATCTATAAATCCTTGATAAAGAGGAAGAATTAAGGTTTTATAAGAAATTTTTCGGTCAATATCTTCAAATATATCATGAAAACGTTGCGCTTGTTTATCGTTGGTACAACACAAATAATTGGTAAAACCAGCTGAAGTATTTTGCTGAAGATTATCAAATAATAACTCAAAATGTTTGTTAAATGATGGTTGAGGTTTTGTATTAAAAACAATGCTTTCTTGATTTAAATCAGCAGCATCAAAAGTGCCAAGTTGAATGGTTTTAAAGTTGTTAAGCAGTTGACTTAATTCAGCTCCGTTAGTAAATAAATTGATGGGCATTGTGCTTTGCAATAAAGCAGCTGAATTTTTAAATGCCTTTTCAGATTTTTCAAAAAGCTTATCTAAGGTATTAAAAATAAGCTCTTTATTTTTATGAATGACAATGGTGTTATTTGGAATATAATTTAAAAACGATTCGCGATTTTCTAACATTGCCTTATTTTCTATATTAGGCAACAGCTGAATTTTATTCAATTTTTGTAGAGAAAGCTGCGATTCTATATCAAAAGTTCTGATACTTTCTACTTCATCTCCAAAAAATTCAATTCGGTAAGGTTTGTCATTAGA
>JAMPYA010000157.1 GCA_023700885.1 Flavobacteriaceae bacterium | reverse complement strand
TTACCAGATAAATCGACTACTTTTTCCACCGATGGTTTTCCTTGGGTGATAGTTCCGGTTTTATCAGTAATCAACACGTTAACTCGATTTAAATGTTCTAGTGCTTCAGCATTTTTTATTAAAATTCCGTTTAAAGCACCTTTTCCAACACCCACCATAACAGACATGGGAGTTGCTAATCCTAAAGCACACGGACAAGCAATAATTAAAACGGCTATGGCATTTACAAAAGCATAGACAAGGGCAGGGTCGGGCCCAAAATAAGCCCAAACTATAAATGTGATAATAGAAACGAAAACAACAATAGGGACAAAGAATTTGGATATTTTATCCGCCAGTTTTTGAATGGGAGCTTTAGATCTGCTAGCATTATTAACCATTTGAATTATTTGAGAAAGTAAGGTTTCTGAACCTACTTTTTCTGCTATCATTACAAATGATTTATTGCCATTGATTGTGCCTGAACTAACCGAATCTCCTACTTGTTTATCTACCGGTATTGGTTCTCCGGTAATCATGGATTCGTCAATGTTACTATGACCTTCTGTAATTTTCCCATCCACCGGTATTTTGTCTCCAGGTTTTACGCGTAATAAATCACCTTTTTTAATGGCGTGAATCGAGATAATTTGATCTTTCCCTTCGGGAGTTACTAATACTGCTTCAGTAGGTGCTAATTTTAAGAGTTCTTTAATTGCGCCACTGGTTTGACTGTGTGCTCTAGCTTCTAATAATTGACCCAATAAAACTAAAGTTAAGATAACAGAAGTTGCTTCAAAATACACAAAAACAGTACCGCTTTCTGTTTTAAACTGATCAGGAAAAATATCGGGAAATAGTAAGGCGAACACACTAAAAATAAAAGCAACGCCTGTACCAATTCCAATTAAAGTAAACATATTTAAATTCCAAGTAATGAGCGATTTCCAGGCGCGTTCATAAAACATCCAACAGGTATAAAAAACGACTGGAAGTGATAAAAAGAATTGAATCCAATTCCAGCTATTTTGTGATAAAAGTTGTAATAATGGATTATCAGGCAGCATATCTGACATTGCAATAAGTAAAACTGGAAAAGAAAAAAGCAAAGCAATTCTCATTTTGTTAACTAAGCCTTTATATGTTTTTTGTTCTGTGCTTTCATCGGGTTCCATCGGCACTAAATCCATACCGCAAATAGGGCAAGAATCTGGATTATCTCTTATAATTTCAGGATGCATTGGGCAAGTATAACTTACATCTTGTATCAATTTTGGTTGCTCTAATAAATCCATTCCACAAACAGGGCAATCACCTGCTTTTGAATAAGTTTTTTCACCCTCACAATGCATAGGACAGTAAAACACTCCATTTCCATCTTTTTTAATTTCAGAAGTGTATGAATGCTTTAGATGTTTGTTTTCTTTACCTGGTATTTCGATGGTATAATGCAAACCGGCTTTTAAAAGGGTTTCCTGAAGTTTTTCTACAGAAATAGGAGCAGTCATTTCAATATCAACTTCTTTATTTTCTATGTTGGCGGTTACTTTGCTAATTTCTTTTAAATTACTTAAAGCAGACTCAACATTGGTTTTGCAACCATTGCAAGTCATTCCGGTTATTTTATAGGTATGTTTCATCTTAATTGTTTAAATAATTATTTATAGGATGCTTTTACAAAGAGCATGAGCATCATCCAATATTTTTTTTATTCTAATTTTGGAAATTCCAATCTGATTTAAGACTTCCGTTTGACTGCATAATTGTTTACAAAGCACAATATCTTTTAAAAGCAATTGTTGTTTTTCTGCTTTAGTAATAGTGTTTAGGCAAGTAATAGGATATAAGCCTGAATTACTGATTAAATCTTGTAAACTTCCTCCTTTAGGATAATCCCAACTTACCATTTTTAAACCAACACATTCCGCATATTGTATGGCATCCGAAGTAAATCTAGTGTTATTTACTAACCAAGCTTGATGTTTTTTATGTAAATGATTTGGAAGTTTTTTCCATTGTTTCTCAATATCTAAAAAACGAGAATAAATGTATAATGGTATTTTAACGTTACATGGAATTTTAAATGAATTGTGATATTTACATTCAATCATAAAATGATTATTTTCTTTTTCTGCAATGATATCTACCTCATGTGGAACACAAATACCTTGAACAATAACTCCGACTTTTACTTTATATCCTTGATTTTTTAATAATTCACCTACAAATTTTTCAAAAGGAAAGCCGGAAGGGCCTAATTCTAAAATTCCCTTTTTGAGTTTGTATCTAGAAGCGGTAGGACGAGAATGTTTACTCAAAAGAGCAAAGGCTTTTTTATAAATTTCTTTGGTAGATATTTCATCATATAAAATGGATTCAATTTCATCTATAATTATTTTAATTGATGATTCATTTGCACCAGATTTATGAAGTGAAGCACGCAATTTATCATAATTAAAAATGGCTTTATCTCCGCTTTCTTTTATAATGATAATATTTTTCATTTAAATTTGATATTCGGTTTTGATTATTAAATTTACTTCTTTTTAAGAAAAAATTACAGTTGAATTGATTTAAATATTTAAAAAGCAATTATTGAGATTAAATAGTAATTAAATAAAGTTGACTCAATTTGAATTTATTGAATTATGGTTTGTTTAACTTTATTAAAAATAATATATTTATGTAATTATTTAGCTATATTTTGTTAGAGACATAAAATCTTAGAAAAAAACTTGCTTTTGTAAATAAAAAATTGTTATATTTGTTTTTACTAACCTCAAGTTTTTCAGATTTCTAACCTCAAAAAATCTAACTTTTTAGTATAAATAATATAGTATATTGTTCATTTTAGAAGTTTTTGGTTATTAATACAACCCAAGTATTTGCTTCTAAATTAAATTACAGCCCCCCGACTGTTGGTATGTATGAATTAACTATGTGTAAGGAGAATCATTCTTGATTTTATTTTAATGATGATTTTTTGTATTACTTAGACTCTTTAACGCTACATCCATCAAACTTAATGGTTATAAATTTGATGTTATGAAAATAAAATTATTTTTATTTAAAAATTGGTTACTATTTTTTGCGATTAATTTTTTATTTATACAACTAGCTGTAGCGCAAACACATGGTGATTATAGATCAGTTGCTTCTGGACCTTCTAATTGGACTACTCTTACATCTTGGGAATACTATAATGGATCTATATGGATTACCCCAACATCCTATCCCGGGCAGTTGGCTGGAACGAATACCGTAACTATTCAGATGGGTCATAACATTCAAATTGGAACAAATAACCTGAACACTGAAACAATTGGGTCTGTAATAATTAATGGTGAATTAAATTTGGTTGCACCAAATACAAATCAATTTAGTATAATATTAAATACTACTCAACTTACTATTTCTGGAGCTGGATCATCTCTAAATTTTAATGGTGTAAAAGTAAAATTAACCTTAAGTAATGGAGCGGGAATATTAATAAGTGAAGGAGGGGTTATAGGGGGTAGTTGTACTAATAATGATGAAATATTTATTGGATCTCAAAAACTGGCAGTTTGTGTTGGAGCTGGATCAGGACAAGTTTTTACATTTGGAGAATTGATTGATGCAGGAGGCTCGTTAAATGCAGCAATTACATCACCTTCTACTAACCAAAATGATGTATGCATTGGAACTACAATAACTTTAATTGGAAATTATATAGGGGTAGCAACCGATGTAACTTACGAATGGTCTGTTATTACGCCTGATAATGCGACAGTTCCTATAATTCCTGATATATTGAGTTCAGGTTCATTGCCTAATACTACTACCAATGCATCTTCTTCTTTTCTTATTACAAATTCCGGACAATATCTATTTAGGTTTGTTGTTAGTGGAACAATTGGAGGTATAGTTTATTCTCATTTAGAAACAGTTACAGTTACTGTTGTTAATACACCGCCGATTGCAATCGCTAAAGATGTAATCGTTCAACTAAACGATTTAGGAACTGCCTCAGTAACACCTGAACAGGTAAATAACGGTTCTTCAGATAATTGTGGAATTACTTCAATGAGTCTTAGTCGAAGTACTTTTTCTTGTAGTGATGCTAAGCCTATTTTATCAGATCTGATAATTTCTGAGTATGTAGAAGGATCAAACAATAACAAGTATATAGAAATATATAATGGAACTAATTCTGATATAGATCTTTCTAATTACAGATTAAGAACCTATTATGATGGTGCTTCTTCACCTTTAAATGATATACAACTAACAGGAATTTTGTTGAGAAGTGCTACTGTTGTATATGCTAATGCTTCTGCAAATATTTATTCTGGAGTTAAAATAAACAATGCTGCTGTTAATTTTAATGGTGATGATACTATAGTATTATTCAAGATTTCAACCAATGCTCCTGTAGATATTTTTGGCAGAATAGGAGAAGACCCAGGAACTGCATGGACAGCAGGCGGAAACACAACAATTGCTAAAACACTTCGTAGAAAATCAACTGTTTTAAATGGGATAACGGTAAATTCTACCTCAGGTTTTCCTACTCTTGGAACAGAATGGGAATCCTATAATAAAGATGATATTTCAGGTTTAGGTAATCATTGTTTAGCGGCTGTTGTACCAGTTGCACTGACTGTAACAGATACTGATGGCAACTCTTCTATTGCTTATGCAAATGTTTTTGTAGTAGATACCAGTGCACCGACATGGACTACTACATCAACTGAATTAAATAGAACCATTGAATGTAGTGATGCAGTAGCTTTAACTACTGCTCAAGCATTAGCTCCAGTGGCTACTGATAATTGCGGTACAGTTACTTATACCAAAACTTCTGGTTCATTTGTAGCTGGTTCTTGTGGAAACGCTGGAACATATACCAATACATGGGTTGCTAGGGATGCGTGTTCTAATACGAGTACTACATTTACGCAAGTCATCAGCATACAAGATACCAGTGCACCGACATGGACTACTACATCAACTGAATTAAATAG
>JAMPYA010000156.1 GCA_023700885.1 Flavobacteriaceae bacterium | reverse complement strand
TACAAAAAGAGAGCTTTAGCAGATTTATTAAAAGAGTTAGTTAAGATTGATGGAATAGAATGGATTCGTCTTCATTATGCTTTTCCAACGGGTTTTCCTGAAGATGTTTTGGAAGTAATGAATACAGAATCAAAAATTTGTAATTATATTGATATTCCGCTACAACATATTAATGATGAGATTTTACAATCGATGCGCAGAGGAACATCGCATGATAAAACCACTCAATTAATTTATAAATTTAGAAAAGCTGTCCCAGAAATGGCGATTAGAACTACCTTAATTGTTGGGTATCCAAATGAAACAGAAGCTCAGTTTGAAGAGTTAAAACAATGGGTTCAGGAAATGCGTTTTGAGCGTTTAGGTGTTTTTGCATACTCTCATGAAGAAGATACACATGCTGCGACTTTAGAGGATAACGTTCCGGAAGATGTTAAAAAACAACGTGTTGCTGAAATTATGGATCTTCAATCACAGATTTCGCTGGAGTTAAATGAACAAAAAATTGGGAAAGTATTTAAATGTTTATTTGACAGAAAAGAAGGTAATTACTTTTACGGTCGCACTGAATTTGATTCACCCGATGTAGATAATGAAGTATTGGTTGATGCTACTCAGCATTATATCCAGTTAGGTCATTTTATTGATATAAAAATCACCGAAGCTTCTGAATATGATTTAGTTGGAGAACCAATTTAATAATTATAAAGAGCCTTTTGGCTCTTTTTTTATAAATCAATTTTTCAGCTACTAAATATTGTTTAGGTTTGTAATATATTTTTAAAATTATGAGTGAAATTGATTATAAATCGCATTGGGAAAAAGTTTACGAAAAAAGAACTTTTGATAAATTGGGTTGGTATGAAAAACAATCCGTTCCATCGTTGGAGTTAATCAAACAATGCAATATTTCTAAAGATGCAAAAATTTTGAATGTGGGTGCAGGAGCCACAACAATTATTGACGATTTACTAAAATTAGGATATAACAATCTAATTGCAAATGACATTTCAGCTCCGGCCTTAGAAGTTTTAAAAAGTAGATTAAATGAGGATGATTTAAATAAGGTTCAATTTATAATTGATGATTTAACCAATCCAACAATACTTTCAAAGTTTAATAATATCGATGTTTGGCATGATCGAGCAGTTTTACATTTTTTTACAGTAGAAAAGGATCAAGACACTTATTTTAATTTATTAAAAACTGTTTTAAAACCGGGTGGTTTTGCAATTTTGGCAGAATTTAATCTTGAAGGTGCCTTAAAATGCAGTGGTTTAGATGTTTATAGATACAATGCAGCAATGTTGCAAAATAAATTAGGAATGAATTTTAAATTGCTTAAAACATTCGATTATATTTATACCATGCCATCTGGTGAGGAGCGTTCCTACGTTTATACATTGTTTCAAAATAATAATAATGAATAAAATTGAATCAATTCCTTTAGTTGAAACAGCTTTGTTATCAAATCTAGTAACTGATTATTTGAATAAAGATTCAGAGGTTAAAAACCTATATGTTAATTTTCCGAATGTAAAAGGATTTGAAAATCAAATTGAAAAAAGAAAGCATTTTAACCCTCAATTAAGAGAACTTTTGGTTGCTGTTCTAGAAAATCAAAATAAAAAATTGAATCTTTCAGAGAAAACAAAACTTCATATTCATCAACTTAAATCTGAAAACACTTTTACTGTAACTACCGGACATCAACTTAATTTATTTACCGGCCCCTTATATGTTATTTATAAAATTCTAACAACCATTAATTTAACTGAAAAGTTGCAAAAAGATTTTCCAAAAAATAAGTTTGTTCCTGTTTTTTGGATGGCAACTGAAGATCATGATTTTGAAGAAATCAATCATTTTTGGGTGAGCAATCAAAAAATTCAATGGAATAAAAAGAGTGGAGGTGCCGTTGGAAAAATAACTACAGATGATTTACAGGCTGTTTTTGAGCAGTTTAAGGGAATCATAAAAAATGAACCAAATGCTGGCTATCTGTTAAATTTATTTGAGAACTCATATTTAAAACACAAGAATTTAGCTGATGCCAACCGTTTTTTGATTAATGAATTGTTTGGTGCTTATGGATTAGTGATTATTGATGGAAATGATCATCAGTTAAAAAATCAGTTTAAAAAATACATTGTTGATGAATTAATAGAAAACAGTTGTTTTAAGGAAGTTGAGAAATGTAATTCTGAAATTGCAGAAAAATATAAAATACAGGTAAATCCAAGGGAAATAAATTTGTTTTATTTTATAAATGGAGAGCGTCAACGTATTGTTTATGAGCGTAATAAATATTATATACTCCATACTTCTAAAATATTTACTCAAGCTGAAATGTTAGATGAAGTGTCTCATTTTCCTGAAAAATTTTCGCCAAATGTATTAATGCGTCCACTTTATCAAGAAATAATATTGCCCAACTTATGTTATATAGGTGGGGCTGGAGAACTGGCTTATTGGTTACAGCTAAAATCGTATTTTGAACAACAAAAAGTTGATTTTCCAATTCTATTACTTCGCAATTCAGCTTTAATTTTAACAACAAAACAACAAGAAAAATTACATCAATTAAATATTTCTTTAGAAGAATTGTTAATTCCATTACCTCAATTAATCAATAAAAAAATTAAAGAAATTTCTACGGTAACCATCGATTTTTCTAAAGAATATGAAAACTTAAAAGCCATGTTTTCAGCAATGGAAAAGATAGCTGAGTTAACCGATAAATCATTTATTGGAGCTGTAAGAGCACAACATCAAAAACAAATAAATGGTTTAAGTAAACTTGAAAAACGTTTGTTAAAAGCTGAAAAAAGAAAACATCATATATATATAAATCAATTAACCAAAGTTCATTTAGAAATTTTTCCAAATAATAATTTACAAGAGAGAGTAAAAAATACAAGTGATTTTTTAATATTAAATAAAAATTTTATCGAAGATTTATCTAACCAATTCGATCCCTTGTCAATGAGTTTTGATATTTTAAGGATCGATTAAACAGTATTTTAAATAAAAAAATCCGAACCATTTGTTCGGATTTTTTATTGTTATTATTTGACGTATTATATATGTATTACTTCTCCGTATGCAGCAGCAACAGCTTCCATCAGCGCTTCACTCATGGTTGGATGTGGATGTACTGTTTTTAAAATTTCGTGAGCAGTAGTTTCAAGTTTACGACCTAAAACGGCTTCTGCAATCATATCGGTAACTCCTGCTCCAATCATATGACAACCTAACCATTCGCCATATTTGGCATCAAAAATTACTTTTATAAATCCGTCAATAGTTCCTGCGGCCTGCGCTTTTCCTGATGCTGTGAAAGGAAATTTACCTACCTTAATTTCGTAACCTAATTCCAACGCTTTTTTCTCGGTTAAACCAACACTTGCAATTTCAGGTGATGCATAAGTACATCCCGGAATATTACCATAATCTATAGGCTCCGTTTTTACACCGGCAATTTTCTCAACACAGGTAATTCCTTCTGCAGAAGCTACATGCGCTAATGCATGACCAGGAACAATATCGCCAATGGCATAATATCCTTCAATATTGGTGCGATAGTATTCATCAACTAAAATCTTATCTCTATCAACTTTAATTCCCACTTCTTCTAATCCGATATTTTCAATATTTGATTTAATACCAACTGCAGAAAGAACGATATCAGCTTCTAAAATTTCTTCGCCTTTTTTAGTTTTAACAATTGCTTTAACACCTTCTCCGGAAATATCAACCGATAAAACTTCAGAGTTTACCATCGTTTTGATACCCGCTTTTCGGAAGGAACGTTCTAATTGTTTAGAAACTTCTTCATCTTCTAGAGGAACTAAATTTGGTAAGAATTCTACAATGGTAACTTCTGTTCCCATCGTTTGGTAGAAATAAGCAAACTCAACTCCAATAGCACCTGATCCAACAACAATCATTTTCTTTGGCTGTTGTTTAAGTGTCATAGCTTGGCGATAACCAATAATTTTCTCACCATCAATTGGGAGATTTGGCAATTCACGTGCTCTAGCTCCAGTAGCTATAATGATATGATCTGCTTCGTAAGTTGATACAATTCCGTCAGCATTTGTTACCAAAACTTTTTTATCAGGAAGCACTTTTCCAAATCCTTCAATGAGTTCAATTTTATTTTTTTTCATCAAAAACTGAACTCCTTTACTCATTCCATCAGCAACATTTCTACTTCTTTTAATAACTGCCTCAAAGTCTTTTTCTACTTGACTCACTTTTAAACCATATTGTTCAGCATGTTTCATATAGTCATAAACCTGAGCACTTTTTAATAAAGCTTTAGTTGGAATACATCCCCAATTAAGACAAATACCGCCTAGATTTTCTTTTTCAACAATCCCAACTTTAAATCCGAGTTGAGAAGCTCTAATAGCTGTTACGTAACCTCCTGGTCCGCTTCCTACAATGATGATGTCGTATTTCATGTTTTGATTTTTTACGTTATTAATAATTTACATTCGCTCAGGAACTTCAATTCCTAAAAGTTCAAAAGCTGATTTAATAGTAGAACCTACTTTTGAACTGAGTTGAGTTCTAAATTGTTTTTCTAGGTACTTTTCTGCATTTAAAATAGGGGTGCTTTGATAAAATGAATTATATTCTTTTACCAAATCAAAGGTGTAATTTGCTACAAGAGCCGGACTTAAACTCTGTGCTGCATTTTGAATGATTTCAGGAAACAATTGTAATTGTTTAATCAATGATTTTTCTTTGTCATTAAGTTCGTAATTATCAATAATTGGGTTGAAATCAAAATCAGCTTTTCTTAAAATGGATTGAATTCTAGCATAAGTATACTGAATAAATGGACCAGTATTTCCGTTAAAATCGATAGATTCTTTGGGGTCAAACAGAATTCGTTTTTTAGGGTCTACTTTTAAAATAAAATATTTTAATGCACCCAATCCAATTATTCGATAAAGATTTTGTTTTTCGTACTTGCTATAATTTTCTAATTTACCTAATT
>JAMPYA010000155.1 GCA_023700885.1 Flavobacteriaceae bacterium | reverse complement strand
GAAATTACCGATGAAAAAGATGATCAAATCGATTTACAAGCGTTGGCCAGAGAAAAATGGAAAATCCGTGCTAAAAAATTAAACATCAAAATAGAAGATGATCCAAAAAAACCTGATTTTACTGATTAAGATATGCAAATACTATCAACCAAAATCACTTTGATATATTTAATCTATTGTTTTTGCTTATTTATTAAATTATATTCAACAAATTAATAAATTCAATACATATATTTAAAAAAGTAGTTTATATTAGCCTGTTTTTCTTGTTTAAAGAAAAACAAATATTGCTTAGAATTAAAAAAATATTGCTAGAAAAATGTATAAACTATTTATCCTAATTATTGTATTATTTATTTCTCAAATAAGTAATTCACAAGACAACTTCACTTCTACTTATCCTGATAGTTTAAAAGAAAATGCCCAAGCCATTCTTAGAGAAAATCGAATTGAAATAGATATAATTTCTATCAATAAAATGAGCATCAAAAAGAAAAGAATAATTACCGTTTTTAATGAATTGGGATTAAAACATGTAGATGCTTTTGAATATTATGATAAAGCTACTTCTATTAAAAAAATAGAAGCTACTATTTATAACGCAGTAGGAGCAGAATTAAAAAAAATAAAGCGAAAAGATTTTAAAGATCATTCCGTTACAGAAAGTTCAATTATTACTGATAATAGAGTTTTGTACTTAGAATACACTCCTATTCAATATCCAATAACTATAGTTTTTGAAAGCGAAATAAACACCTCAAATACTGCTTTTATTCCATCATGGTATGGTGTCGAAAATTATAATTTAGGAATTCAAAAATCATCTATCAATATAAAATACAGTCCAGAAGTACAATTTAAATATAAAGAAATAAACATAGGAAATTCCGTAGAAAAAATTATTTCAGACAACTCCATAGACTTTTCTATCCAAAATGTAAAATCATTAAAACTAGAAGATCTTTCTCCGTCACAATTAAGTTTTTTTCCTCATGTTATGTTCGGTTTAAACAAATTTAATTTAGAAGGTGTTGTTGGTTCTGCTGAAAATTGGAATTCATTTGGAAGTTGGATGTATGAATATTTATTAAAAGATACTGAAGAAATTTCTGCAGAAACAGTTCAAAAATTAAAGACTTTAATTGGCGAAGAAAAGGATTATCTAAAAATAGCAAAAACAGTATATGAGTATGTTCAAAACAAAACTAGATATGTAAGTGTTCAGTTAGGTATTGGAGGTTGGAAACCAATGTTAGCTAAAGATGTAGATCGTTTAGGATATGGAGACTGTAAGGCACTTACAAATTATACAAGGTCACTACTTAAAGCATTTGACGTACCCTCTTATTACACAATTGTTTATGGCGATAAAACTAAAAGAGATTTAGTAGAAGATTTTGTTGCTATGCAAGGCAATCACGTAATTTTAGGAATTCCATATAATAATGAAATTACTTGGCTAGAATGCACCAGCCAAGTTCAGCCATTTGGGTTTCAGGGGGATTTTACAGATGATAGAAAAGTACTAATTATTAATTCAGAAAAATCTGAAATAGTTAAAACAACAGCATATAATGGAGCTGATAATAATCAAAAAACGAATGCAAATATTGAATTATTAAATAACGGAGATATGGTTTTTGATTTTAAAATGATTTCTAAAGGGATTATTTACGATAATAAGTTTCATCTTGAATTAAAATCTAAAGAAGAATTAACAAAGTATTACAAGGAAAATATTAACAATATCAACAACAAAGAGTTTACTTCCATAAATATAAATCATACAAGAGAAAATTTAGAACTTGAAGAAAAAATTTATTTTACAGCTAAAGAATTTGCTAAAATCAACAATCAACGAATTATGATGCCCATAAATTTGGCAAATCCTATTGTTTATATACCTTCAAAATATAAAGTTCGAAATAATCCATTTCAGATTAACAGAGGATATTTATATGAAGATGTGATTATTTTAAAAATACCCAATCATTATTCTATTGAATCAATCCCAACCAACTCAGTTATTAATTCCATTTATGGTGATTATATCTGTACTATTTCCCATGAAGGCAATACGATAACTTTCAAAAGGAGTATTTTATTAAAAGAAGGAACTTATAATGCCAATCAATATGATGAATACCGTAAGTTTAGAGAGCAAATTGCCAAAAATGAAAATTTAAAAATAGTACTAAACACCATGTAAAATGAAAAAAACTATAATTTTATTATTGCTTATCAGCAGCCAAATCATTTCAGCTCAAAAATATGAAATGGGAAAAGTAACAAAAGAAGAATTAGAGCAAACCACTCACCCTACAGACACATCTGCTGTTGCTGCAATTTTGTTCCATAAAGGAAGATCATTTTTCGAGTATCATCAAGAAAAAGGATTTATACTTATTACCGAAGTAGAAACTAAAATTAAAATATATAAAAAAGAAGGTCTAGATTGGGCCAACAAAGAAGTTGCTATATACATAGGAGAAAGTGAAAAAGAAAATGTTGAGTTTTCAAAAGCATATACTTACAACATAGAAAATAGTAAAATTGAAAAAACTAAATTAAAAAGAGAAGGGGAATTTGATGAAATAACAAACAAATATTGGGCAAAGAAAAAAATTGTAATGCCAAATGTACGAGAAGGATCAATAATAGAATATAAATATGTTTTAAGATCTCCTTTTTACAGCACTTTTCCCGATTGGTATTTTCAAAACTCAATTCCTGTAGATTACTCAGAATATAAAACCCAAATACCAGAATATTTCTATTACAATGCTCATAAAACTGGTTGGATTTTCCCAAATGAAGTGAAATCAAAACAAGGTAATAAAATTATTTTAACATCAAGTGAGCGCAACACTAGTGCGTACATAAATTATAAAACTACTTTTAATAGAGATGAAATAAATTATATAGAGAATCATGTTACTTACATTTTGGAAAATATACCCGCTATAAAAGAAGAATCTTACGTTAATAACATTTCTAATTATGCTGTAAAAGTACAACACGAATTATCTCAAACTCGTTTTCCAAATTCTCATTTAAAGTCATTTTCAACAACTTGGGAAGATGTTGCTAAAAACATCTATGATTCAGAGAATTTTGGTTCTGAACTTAAAAAATCGGGTTATTTTGAAGATGAAATCAATAAATTACTTTTAAATATTACTTCAAAAGAAGAACAAATTAAAGCCATTTATCAGTTTGTTAAGAATAAGGTTAAATGGGATAATTATAATGGTATATACTGTGATAAAGGAGTTAAAAAAGCTTATAATGACCGCTCAGGGAATGTTGCAGAAATAAATTTAATGCTCACAGCCATGTTGCGACATGCAGGTTTTGAAGCTAATCCAGTATTAGTAAGTACACGCTCTAATGGAATTTCAATTTTCCCATCACGAACTGGATATAATTATGTAATTACAGCAGTTGAATTGGATCATAAAATCCATTTATTAGATGCAACAAGTAAATTTTCTACTCAAAATATTTTGCCTTTAAGAGCCATAAATTGGATGGGAAGATTGATTAAAAAAGATGGAACTTCTATTACAATTGATTTGTTGAGCAAAGATATGTCTACAGAAAATACTACTATCATGTCTAAAATTGATGAAGTAGGGAATATAACAGGAAAAACTAGAGAACAAAAATTTCGCTACAATGCCTATTTGTATAGGGAAAACAATAATGACCTTTCAATTGAACAATATCAAGAAAAATTGGAAAAAAAAAGAAAGGGAATTGAAATAGATGAATTGTCAATAACTAACAAAAATGATATTGATCAACCAATTGTAGAAACCTATTCATTTGCCTCAAATAGATTTGTAGATCTCATTGGAGATCGAATGTATTTTTCTCCAATGTTATTTTTTGAACAATTAGAAAATCCATTCAAATTAGACAAAAGAATATATCCCATTGAGTTTGATTTTCCTTTTAAAGACAACTACAATATAACTATTACCATACCTGATGGGTACATTATAGAAACTTTACCAGAAAATTTAAACTTGGTAATTAATAAGGAATACGGTGCCTTTAAATTTATAATTTCAAACGTTTCAAATACTATTCAGTTACTTTGCTCTCTTGAAATGAAAACAGCAATAATTCCAAATCAAGATTATGAAACACTAAAATTATTCTTTAAAGAAATAGTTACTAAACAATCTGAAAAAGTAGTTCTAAAGAAAATATAAAATTTTTAAATAAGCACCAATTTATTAAATAGATGTCTATATCCTATTTTCTTAGCAAACAATTAAAACGTCCTAAAGGAGTTTTTGGATTTTTTGTGAGTCTATTAATGAACAAGGTTAACAAACCAATGTACACAAAATCATTGAATTTATTAGCATTTGACACTAAGGATACTGTTTTAGAAATTGGAATTGGCAATGGAAAATTCTTAAATTCAATTGCTGAAAAAGTTCCAAATGGTTTAGTTATTGGTATTGACATTTCACCCACTATGGTATTTGTTTCAAGGTTTTTTAACTATAAATTAATCCAAAAAAATAAAGTTCAGATTTTAAAAAGTGGTGTTGAAAACCTTAAAATAGAAAAAAACACTGTTGATAAAATCCTTTCAATTAACACCATATATTTTTGGAAAAATCCAGATCAAATAATGAATGAACTTTATCGCATTTTAAAACCAAAAGGCAAACTATTCTTAGCTTTTAACTCAAAAAAAGAGATGATTAAAAGCGGATACAATCCAGAAATATTTACTTTTTATGAGTTATCAGAAGTAGAGAATTTATTAAAAGAAGCTAATTTTACGGTAATTGAAAGTAGCTATGAGCAATTCAAAATTGAAGATTGCCACTGTATAATTGCTCAAAAAAATGCATAAAAAAACTCCTGAAAATTCAGGAGTTTTTAACTTGAAATTATTGAAATTTGGATTACAATACTATTTATAAACCTCTTTTACAAAATCATCATAAGAAACTTTTTTAGTTTTTAACTTTAAGTTTTCTTTAAAGAAATCT
>JAMPYA010000014.1 GCA_023700885.1 Flavobacteriaceae bacterium | reverse complement strand
GATAAATATTTCTTAGATTATTAAGTGTTAAATTATTTTTAAAACATGTCAGAATTATTTATTTAATATTTTTAAAAAGGACTCCTTTTACCCAAATAATTTAAAAGATGAAATAATCATATCTGTAAAAAAAAAATAAACTTTTAAGAACAAATTAAGTTCGATTATTCCAAAAAAATAAAATAAAACTAATAATCAGATCTATTTGAAAAATCAAAAATAATTTATAAATGAAAAAAACAATTTACCTAACACTCTCCATTCTTTTATGGGCTTGCGGCGGTTCCTCAGAAGATGACAGCCCCATATTTGACAATTTTACCGTTAACGTAACCGCTCAAAAAAATACCCTTACCATTGATGAGGTGGTTACCGTAGCGGTTACAGCCAATAAAAACATCAGCAACCTGCAGGTGTCAACCGATAATTTTGCAACTTCACAAGGTGCAGGTACAAGCTCCGGTTTAGGAACCGCTACTACCCTCTATTTTAATTTTGATACCGTGGGTGCTAAAACCATCAGTATAAAAGCCACCAATGAGGCAGGTACTGTAGTTGAAAAATCAGTTCAAATAAACGTACAAAGAGGAACTGCCCTAAAAATAAACAGTTTAAAAATTCTCTCATTCCATAATATCAACCAAACTTGGGATCCTGAATTTTCAGGTACTGATAGCAATCGTTTAGCTGATGTGTTTTTCTCGCTCAGCAAAAGAAATGTACATCTAACTAACGGCAATCTGGGATCTAAACTTTGGCTAAAATCAGCTGTTAAACAAAATCAGGGCGATTTAACCTGGAATTTAACAGCTTCCAATCTGTACATAGACCCAACCTTATCGCTATGGTTCAGTTTGGCAGATGATGATGGTACTTTTAGTCAGGATTTGTTAATGGGGCCACCGTTTGAGCGCGAGTTAAAATTGTCTAATTATGTGACATCAAAACCAAGCACTTTAAGGTTTACAATCCCTGAAATTAATTTAGACCTCGAACTTATGGTCGAATGGCCTTAGCCCAATACCTGCAAATGATCGTTAATTAATATCAAATTTTATCACAAGCAATGAAACCTGCAACCTACCATTACTTATTGTTTATACTGGCATGCTTGTATTTTCAAAATACGGCTTACAGCCAGAACGGAACTATAGAAAACAATCGTCCTAATTTAGTTGCTTATCCTAAAGGCATCTATCAGTCGTATGAAAACTTTAAATCGGGCATACCAACAGACACCCTAACCCAATTTGTAAAAAAAACCGGAAATGATACCATTTCACATCGGTTTTACAACGGGCTTACCAATACGCGTCTAAAAAAGGAATTCGCATTTTCAGATGGCACACACTTGTACCTCAATCTGAATCAAATCATAAAAAATTTTGAAAAAGAAGACAAAGGGCAGTTAAAAGATGATGGAAGCTATCACATCAAGGCATTAACTATAGGAGCCAGATACATTTATTTTGAAGATTATTTTACCAGCACCGAAGCCGCTGTTTTGGGCGGCTTAATGGCAGCCTCTATTGCAAGAAGGGTAAAAGGCTTCGTGTATGATAGAGAGAAACAGCAATTTAACCTCTTTAAAAATGCGCAGGATTTCGAAAAATTTATCAGAGAAAATCATCCCGAATACCTTTCAAAAGTTGAAATGGCATCATCGGTAGCGGGTAGCAAAAACCGTAAAAAACAGCTAGAAGATATTAATTTAATCCGCGAAATAATCCACACCATAAATACCATTCATTAAGGCTTAAAATTGTTTGAAACTGTTAAGATTTATAAAACTGCTTTTCTTAATGCTGCCTTGGCTTGCAGTGGCTCAAAAAGAAACCAATAGTTGGTATTTTGGCGAAAATGCAGGCTTAGATTTTAACAGCGGCACTCCAATGGCCTTATCCAATGGAGCTTTAAACACGCGAGAAGGTTGTGCCGCCATTTCTGATAAAAATGGTAATTTATTATTTTATACAGATGGAGTTACCGTGTATAATAAAAATCACGGTGTTATGTTAAACGGCACAGGTTTAAAGGGACATAGTTCAAGTACGCATTCGGCCATTATTGTACCAAAACCTGCCAATACAGCCATATACTACATCCTTACGGCAGATGAATTGGCAGGCGTAAACGGTCTTCAGTATACAGAAGTTGATATGAGTTTAGACGGTGGTTTGGGTGGGGTTACTTCCAATAAAAACAAGCTATTGCTTTCGCAGGCAACAGAAAAAATTACCGCTATTAAAAGTTCCATTGCCGAAGAATATTGGGTAATAAGCCATAAATGGAACAGCAATGAATTTGTAGCATACAAAATATCGGGCTCGGGTGTACATCCCGGTCCGGTAATAAGTGCAGTAGGTTCTTATATCGGTGGTACAGAAACTACCAAGGCAATAGGTTCCATAAAAATGGCTCCAGATGGCACCAAACTGGCAGTGGCCAACGGTAGAGGATTGGCAGAAGTGCAATTATTTGATTTTGATGCGGCAACGGGTATAGTGTCTAATCCATCAACACTAATGGATTTGGATAATGAAACCTATCAAACACCTTATGGCATCGAATTTTCACCCAATAGTAAGGTACTCTATGTAAGTGTTCACAATGAGGGCATATATCAGTATAATTTAGAAGCAGGCTCAGAAACCGCTATAGTAAACTCAAAACAAAAAATCAATGCAGAGGTAAAAGTTTACGGCGCCTTACAATTAGCTACCAACGGAAAAATATATGTGGCTGTAGAACACAGCACCTTTTTAGATGTAATTAATAAACCAAATGAGTTAGGTGTTGGCGCAGCATATCAAAACAATGGGGTCGAATTGGGAGGAAAAAGAGCGCGCTTGGGCTTACCTCCATTTATTCAATCGTATTTCAATATTTCAATCCAGGTTGAAAACCTTTGCTTTGGCAACCCAACCTCGTTTAGTTTGTTGGATACCGTTGATTCTGTAACTTGGGATTTTGGAGACCCCGATACCGGTCTAAACAATACAGCAACAATCCTTTCGCCTACGCATCTTTTTTCTAAACCGGGTAGTTTTGAAGTGACGGCTACGGCCAAAGTAGGTACAGAAACAGCAACTACTATAGTAAAAGTCATAATTTATGAACAACCACAGGCAAGCACGCCAAACGATATTAGCATATGCGATACCGATAACGATGGCTATTATACAGTTGATTTAACTGCTCAAAGCGCAGCTATTTTAAATAGTCAGAACCCTGCTGTTTTCAACATAAAATATTATACCGGCTTAGCTAATTTCAATTCGGGTATTGCCATATCCAATGCCACTGCTTACACCAACCGGGCTGCCTATACAAAAGAAACCATCTATGCAAAAGTGTACAATAAAAACAATGAAGCTTGTTATGCACTTACCAGTTTTAGTTTACAGGTGGATGAAAACCCCATGCCCGGCACCAATAGTACACCTTTAAAGCTATGCGAGAACAATTCGGTAGGTTCTGATACGGATGGGAAAGTGTTGATTAATCTGACTGTAAAGGAAAATGAATTATTAAATGGGCAATCGGCTGCTGTTTTTGACCTAACTTATTATACCGATCTTGCTTATACTAACCGCATCACAAATCCAACAGCTTATCCCAATATAAAATCGCCTCAAACCATTTATGTAAAAATGACAAATAAAGGCAACAATAGCTGCAGTGCATTTACAAATTTTGATATAGAAGTAACTAAATTACCTGTGGTGGCGAGTTCGGTAGTACTTAAACAATGCGATGATAATATTGATGGATTTAGTGCTTTTAATTTAACGGAGGCCAATACCAAAATATCATCCAATGCAAATAATGAAACCATCACTTTTTTTACTTCCTACGCAGCAGCAGATAGCAATGATAGCAGTGAAAAAATCCTTACCCCTACAGCCTACATGAACCAAAAGGTAAGCGTAGATAAAGTTTGGGCCAGGGTTGAAAATCCGGAAGGGTGTCATAGGGTTTCTGAACTAAATTTAGTGGTGGCTACCACGGCAATTCCGGCCAATTTTCAACACGTTTTTTATAAATGTGATGATTATATTGATTCGATAAATAATGAGAAAGACGGGGTTGCAACCTTCGATTTTAGCAGTGTTACTCAAGAAATAGAACGTATTTTCCCGGAGGGCCAACAAGTAATCATCACATACTACAGTAATGAAGCTGATGCCTTAGCTGAAGAAAATCCAATAGGTAACACCTCAAATTACAGAAATATCGGATTTCCTTATTCACAGCAAATTTATATTCGGGTCGACAGCAAACTAAATAATGATTGTTTAGGGCTGGGCGCTCACATTACATTAAAGGTAGAGCCTATTCCAATTGCGAATCCTGTTAAAATTGAACGGAAATGTGATGATGATTTTGATGGTTTGTATCCTTTTGATACTTCTGCTATCGAATCATCTGTATTAAATGGTCAAACAGGAATGATAGTTTCGTATATGGATAAAAATGGAAATCCTTTGCCAAGTCCATTGCCCAATCCGTTTTTAACATCCACTCAAACCATCCGGGTTAGAGTAACAGATAATACGTCCAACGATGTGGCAGGTGCCTGTTTTGCAGAGACTTTTTTGGATTTTGTAGTCGATAAAATGCCGGTAGCAAACTCAATAATAAATCTTGTTGCCTGTGATGATGATTTTGACGGTAAATATCCTTTTGATACTTCAACTATTGAAACTTCTGTTTTAAACGGACAAACAGCTATGCTCGTTTCATATATTGATGAAAACGGGATTAATTTACCAAGCCCATTGCCAAATCCATTTTTAACAACTTCTCAAACAGTAACTGTAATTGTTGAAAATAAATTAAATAACAATTGCGTAGCAGAAACTTCTTTTGATTTTATAGTCAATCAAAAACCTGATTTTGAATTGGTAGACACTGAGATACTATGTTTAAATAAGATTCCAAAAAAACTTTCTATTGTAAATCCTAAAGAAGCTGATTATTCCTATCGATGGACTGATGAAAATAATATAGAAATCAGTAAAAATGCAGAAGCTTTGATTTATAAAGGAGGTATCTATACAGTTACGGCTACATCTCAGTATGCTTGTGTTTCTTTCCCAAAACAAATAATAGTAACTGAATCAAATATTGCTTCAATTTCAGTTAATCAAATTGAAATAAAAGACGACTCTTCCAGTAATAGCATTGCAATAGAAACCCTTAATTTAGGAATTGGTGATTATGAATACGCCATACAGAAAGACAATGAACCGATACTTTCGTATCAAGACAATCCTCTTTTTGAAAATGTCAGCCCGGGGATTTACACTGTTTATGTAAATGACAAAAACAATTGTGGTACCGAAAAAATAGAGGTGTCTGTCATTGGTTATCCCAATTTTTTTACTCCAAACAACGATGGCTACAACGATTACTGGAATGTAATTGGGGTAAACAACCAATTTTATCCAAATTCACTAATCCATATTTACGACCGTTATGGTAAAATTGTAGCTAAAATTAATCCGGGAAGTATAGGTTGGGATGGTTATTTTAAAGGAAGCCCACTTCCGGCATCTGACTTTTGGTTTAGTGTTTTATTGATAGATTCCAACGGAAATACTAAAGAAAAAAGAGGTCATTTTAGTCTTATTAGATAAGAATAGGTGTTTATTTATAAAATAAATCCCCCATTAATTCAACCTTTTTGTAAGGATAATGAATTTGTTGTTTGGTAATTCAGTTTTTATCCTTTGCTTTATTAACAAAACTTTAATATCAATAAATTTATTTATTAACAAAAATTTTAAATGCAATTTTATTATGTTGAAATAACAATTTTTTGATATGGACTTACCATTTATTATGCCTATACTTTATTGCCAATCATATTTTTTCAATTCCTTTTTTTAAGCCAACTTTAAGTAAATTGAATAATAAATAGTAAAACATCAAGGGGATTATCAATTCTCCATATTTTGCTAAAGTAACCTCTTGGTCTTTGTCGAAAATGCTTTTTATAAATTCAATTGCATTGTTTGGAAAATTCAAAATGGAGTTGGGGTTTTTAAAAAGAACATAATACAGAAACAATCCAATAAAGCCATAACTAACAAGGCCATATATGACAAGCAGTATATCTGTTTTAGTCCATTTCACGCCATTCCCTTTTATTATTCTGTAAATATCTTTCACTTTCATGAAGGAATGGTACAGTAAATTTGGTTTATCAGTTAAATCTGTTAACACCCAATATCCGTCACTTCTTAAAAACGGATTAAGATTTAACAGGGTATTAACACAGATTATAATGGCCAGTATTGTCAAAACAAAGTTATTGGTGAAATACCCAATTAATGCAACTAATGTGCAAAAAATCAACTCAAAATACATGCCCGACAAATTGACCACAATTCGTTGCCATTTACTTAATCGCCATATGTCTGTAACGTCGGCATAATAAACAGGTGTGAACAAATAAAACCCGCCACCGATTCCCCCATGTTTTGCTCCAAAAAAGTGAGCCGAGCTAGCGTGACCTATTTCATGTAAAGTCACACTTACTGCCATTATGATAAAAAAATAAATAAGGCTTTCTTGCAAGTTAAAACTTTTATAAGCATCAAAATTTAAAATACCCAATATGATTAATACTGAAATACAACTAACTATTACAAATAAAGCGATTTTAAATTTGAATAAAAACATAAAATTCTTTACTATTTTTGAAACAATGCGTTCATTAAAAATAATAAAACTCAGTTTTAAATAATCGGGCTTTTGATAAGGTATGATAAGATCTTCATAACCTGTCAAAATACCATATTTGGAAAGCTTTATGTACAGCAAACTTTCTATTTGCTCTAATTCAATATGCTTTTTATAAATATCATTGTATAATTTCTGTATTTGAAGTAGATTTCTGGTGCCATCTATTAAATTCAACAGATTGTAAGTTTCTTTGTTTATTTTTAAATAATGCCTGTGTTTAAGATTGGATAAAATATACTCACTTTCTTTTAGTTTGTTGAATTCAACATATTCTGATAATACAGGTTTTATATTTTTAAATTCTGATTTCATTATATGCTAAGTGCCTTTAAAACATAAGCAGTAGTAAGTGTTTTGCTTTTATATGGTTCATGAACTTTAGGCTTAATAAAGTCTACAGCCATCCACGACCCATCTTCATTTTGCAAATTTTTTAAATAAATCACTGCCTTTTTAATTGCTTCATAATTTTTGTCAAAAAATAATTTAAGCCCAAGTGTAGCTAAAGCTGTAGAAAGAGGGTCGGAAGCTTTATTTTTATCAATGGAAAAACCACCATCTTCATTTTGACTAGAGGTCAAAAAATATAATGCATTTCGAATTTCTTTTTTGAAATCTTTTTCAAACTCTCTAAGTGATCTAAGGCATACATAAGTTCCATAATAGTTGCCATAGTACCATCTGCTTTCCCAATATCCTTTGGTTTCTTGTTGATCAACTATGTATGATATAGCCTTTTTGATTACATCCCAGTATTGTTCTTTGTCTAAAATAGCCAGTGAATATGTAAAGTTTGCTACAACTTCTACATCGGGTCCTTTACCCCATTTTGTGGCATTAAAATATTCCTGTCTTTTTTGGACTTTATTTTGCCCTTCTTTGGGAATTACCCAAGTCTCAATTCCCCCATTATTAAGCATACGTTCGTTTAAGGCAATTGTAATAGCATTTTGGCAATACTCATCAACAAATTGTTGGTTTTTTGATAAAACAAAAAATTGAATCATTTGCCCTAAATCATCAATGTCAGCAGCAATTTCATGAACAGTTGGAAAATATGACCATCCACCGATAATATCCTTATTTCTTAAACCAATTAAATACTGACATTCGTTTTTTATAAAATCAGAAATATCCAATTTGTAATAGTTTGAGATAGTATAAAAACAGTCATTTAGTAAAGCTCGTTGGAAAGTATCCGAAATATGAATATTGATATCGTTTTCAAAGCCATCCAATTGCCCTAAATACATAATATGTTTCAAATCTGTATAATTTTGTTGAAAATCTGATTTAATGAAATCCAAACCGTTTTTGATTCTATTATCTTTTATTTCGTTAAAATCAAAGAAGTGATATGTGTTAGATTGTAGGTTTTTTAATTCCAGTTTCGCTGTAATAGTCGCCAAATAGCCATTGGTTATATCTAAATAGTTCTTAATAGTTACCTTCATTTCAATAACGGTTTTAAGCCACTCACTTTGGATGCCTAAATCATTTAAAACTGCAATAGCTTGTTCAAATTGCAAGATTGATTTGGATAAAATAGATTGTCCAATTCCTTTTATGAATAGTATTTTGTTTAGTATTGTAATGTCTTGTTTGTATTGGTCAAAATCTACTCCTTTTTTAAGTTGCTCAATAGCATAATTGAACTGCCCTTTTTCAAAATCTTCCTTAAAATCCTTTACATCATCATAAAGTTGAAAGCCTACCGAAAAAGATTTATGGGAAAGTAATAGCTTTTGATACGTATAAAAGTCTTTGTTTTGCTCAAGAGAAAATAATGAGTCAATGGCAACTTTACCAAATGCGGATTTTTTATCGGCTAAATCTTGATATGCCTCAAAATCAAAATTATCCGATTTTGACAAAAATTTCTCTATCCTTACTGCTTCAAAGTATTCTGCTTTTCGTTTATCCCATAAATTCCAAAATTCTGATTCTAGCCCATAAACCGAGGTTAATAATTTTATACTTTCCTCTTGTAAAGTAAGCATTTGAGGGATTTTTTTAAAATCTCCATCATCTATAATAGCATCAAGGCATAAAACAGCATGGTAATAATGGTAACCTGCTTTTGATAAAGCATTGATTTGCTCTCTTGGGATTTTTTTAAAATACTTTGAAAATAAATTTGGGTATTCTTTATAGAAAGAAGGGGATTTGTCAAGAAAAAGGATTTTACCTTGCATTGCTACTCAGTGAAGTTTGAATAAATCTTATACTGCTTTTTCTTGTCATTTAAACTATTTATAAAATTTATTAATTCGTTATTTAACAATAACTGATTTTGACTAAACCAAAAAGTCTTATCGTAATTAAAATCAACCATGAAAATATCTTTAGTTGAAGAATAATTTGAATTAATTTTTTGTGTAACAAAACTTTGAGTAGTCAAAATTTGATAAGATGCCTCGTAGGTTGATCTTACATCGTTATTAATCACTTCAACCACATTTTTTAATTTTCCATTATTTATAAAATATTTATCTTGTTGAATGTTTTTATTAAATGTTACCTCTAACTCATTACCAATAGTTCTCCATTTTATACCTTTACTTTCGTTGAAAGGTATATCAAGTATGTTGTCAAACACTGTGTTATAATGAACTTTATAAAATGATAAATCATTATTATTTATTATGTAATAGCCTTCAATTCCCTTATCCATACTACTGGATACTTTCCTTCTGAAGTTTATTTTTTTATAATTTAAATCAGTTGTCATTTCTTCTGAATAGCTATAGTTTTTGGGGTTGGTAAAAATAGCAGAATACCACTTGAATAAATTTTCAAATGAAAGTAATCCAAAATCTTCTTCAATTTTAGACTTTGAAATTATTCCTGCTTTTCTCAGATTTAGAATCTTTATATCGTAAACAATATTTTTAAAATTTGGACTCGTAAAAATAGAGTTACGTCCTACATCTAATAAAATGTCTTGAAACTTAATTATTTCGTTATTTTTTTTAACAATGCATCTCAAAAAAACTTTTTCGCCATATTCGAAATAAGGAAAGTTATCATTTACCCTATTATAAACCGTTTGAATATAAGCTTCTTTACTTGTAACATCAACTTCATTCAATGGTATAACGTGCTGTTTTAAAAGCACGGTATCTCTCTTTCTTAAATCACCAAAATTTGTTATTAATTTTTCAAATCCTAAATGAGAAATCTCAATAGAATCAATAGTTGAATTAAAAATAAATTTACCATCATCGTTAGTAATAGTGTTGTCTATCTTATTAAAAATATTAACATTACTTATGGGCTTTTGTGTGTTTGAATCTACAATAATATTTTTAGTAGTATATTTTTGTGCGGAAGAATTGGTTGTAATACACACAAACAAAATATATAAATAGTATAGTTTTTTTAACATAATTATGGATTGTTGTACAAGTATTAAGGATACTAACAGTATCCTTAATACTATTTGAGATTGTAAACTTTAAGAATTATTGCCCAATAGGTACTCCGGTTTCACCAGTGGTAATATCAGTCCCAACTCCTTCGCCTGGTCCTGCACCAACAACAACTCTATCAATCCAGCCCATTTCAAATCTTTTTTCAAGTTCTTCCACCTGAAAAAGATTTAACATGTCTTTTTCATTTTTCATTTTTATAAAATTTAAGTATTAAACAATTGCCTTCTTTGTCTTTTGGCTTCAGCTATTTCCGTTGTTATTATGTTATCTAATTTTTTAGTAACTATCCGTTTTAAGTTACTATATTTTAGTTCAGCTAATTAAAAAAATAAAAAACAAAATTGAGTACGGTTTTCCCATAAAAAAAGTACGGGAAAACCGTACTTTTTTTAATTTTAATAGATTTAAATAAACCCTTTTGTTCTTGCAATTTGTATAAGCAACCTATCATCTTTATCAGGGATATCAAAGATTTCTTTTAGTTTCCTTTTTCTTTTTTCTAATCCATTCAATGACATAGGTATAATAGCGGGTAATTCATTCATCTTGGCACCATTTGATAACTCATACAGCAATTGCCTGTCAATTTTATCCAATGAATAATCACTGGAAATCAACTTTTGCATTACCTTTAATACCGTTTTACTGTAATAAGGCGGATTGCTTAACACCGCTTTAATGGCAATAATTAATTCTTCCTTGTTAATGTCGTTTTTTATCAATAAACCATCAGGATTCACACGTTGTAAAAAACACTGAATTCTGTAATTGTCATTGTAAGTAGTGGCTATTATAATCCGGGTTTTTGGCAATAATTGTCTGATTTGTACGCCTAAATCTTCACCGGTTAAAATGGTTCCATCAGTAGAGGGGGGTATTGATATATCTAAAAATACTAGATCAATAGTAGTAGCAGAAGGCTCTATAGCCTTTTTAATTTGTTGGATGGCGTCATCACTGGTGCTAACTACAGTTATGTTAAAAGCAATTTTACTATCAATAGCACTTATATACTCAAAAGCACTTGTATAGGCATCAGAAATGATGGGATGATCGTCAATGATCAATACATTATACAGCATATTTATCAATTTTTAGTAATTATAGGACAAGATACGAATATAGTAGTTCCCTTATTAATTGCGGTATCAATAGTTAGTTTTCCCTGGAGTTTTTTAATTCTCGACTGCATATTTTTTAACCCAATACCTTTGTGCTTGGTTTTAGGGTCAAATCCGGTACCATTATCACTAATAGAAAAGTAGAGTGATCCATGTTCTGAATTAAAAGTAAGTACTACCTTAGTTGCAGTTGCATATTTAATGATATTTTGTAAAGCTTCTTGTAAAATTCTATAAAAATGAATTTTTATAATATCATCTATAGCTTCCCATTCAGGTGGGTTATTATACTCAATGGTGTATTCAAATTTTCCTATGGTGCTTTTATTTTTTAATAAATCTTCAATTATTAATTGGTAATCTAAATTGGCTGATAAAAATTCGGTTTTAAGTTCATGAGAAATAGTCCTGATTTCTTTTTCAATAAGTTGTAATTCTTCAATAAAATTAGAATGTTTTTCAAGGGTTTCCTTATCTCCCTGTATGTTAAGAAATCCAAGTCCTAATCGCGCGCCAAAAATTTTACTCAACACACCGTCATGTAATTCTTCAGCTATTCTTTGGCGTTCTTTCAATCGTTCTTCCTCTAACTTGGTTTGCTGTTTCAGAAGTAAAGAGTATATTTCTTCATTGACTTTTTGCTGTTCCCTTTCAAAAATTAGTTCTTTGTTTTTGCTGTGTTGTATTCTAATAAAAAACAATAATGAAAAAATTATTAACCCAATAATACTGGCTCCAATAATCAACATTTTTTGTTGCGATAGCTTTTCTGTTTCTGTAATATATTCATCAGTTTCAAAACGAATTTTGGCAAATTTATTTCTAATAATACGATCTTTTTTTTCGAGACTATTACTTAAAGTAACATAATTGTTTAAATAGGTAAATGAATTTTTCTCGTCAAGTTTTGAAAGCAAAAATAATATAGAAAGCACATCTCTGTTATTTTTTATTTGAGTTGACAATTGGCAGGCCTGTTGTGCATATGTAAGTGCAGTGGCAGTATCGGCTTGGGTTGCGTAATATTCAGCCAAATGGATTTTACTAATAACAACTCCAGCTTTATTTTTAATACTGTCTCTTAGATGTAGTGCTTTTATAAAAGTTGTTTTTACGTTAAGTGTATCACCATTTTTAAATTTTGAGTAAGCAATATTATCTGATAGTCGTGCATACAGTTCTATATTTTTATTTTTACGATTATTAATAAATGCCTTGTTAAAAAACTCAATAGCTTTTTGATGATTCCCTTGCTTTTGATAAACAAGTCCTATATTATTTAAAGATCCTACCTTATTATCATCTTTATTTTCAGTCTTCTCTAAATGGTCTAACGCTTTATGGTGGTAATCGATAGCGCTGTTAAATTCTTCTAATTCTGTATAAATTAGACCTAAATAATTATAACATAGGTACAGATTTCTATACCTTTTTAAATTCTCAAATATTGAAATCGCTTGAAAAAGGGCAATCTCACTACCAGTATAGTCTCTTAAACGACCTTGAATAAAGGCCATATTATAAAGCATTACTCCAGCCTGATACTCTTTTTTTATGGACAAGAAATATTTATAGGCCTGATGATAATGATAATAAGCGCTATCCATGACTTCTTTATCTGTTAAATAGTTTCCATAGTTCCAGTGTGTATCTGCAATGCCAAAAGTATCCCTAATTTTAATAGAGAATTTTTGTGCTTCCTTATTTAACTTTTTAAAGAAAAGAGTATCGTTGAGGTTATAAGCTTCATAGGTAATTTTTAATAGATTTCTATTTTTGATGGTATCATTAGGTTTTTTAGTATTAAAATAATAAGCCTTCAAAAGATATTCTTTTCTCTTTTTTAAATCTGAGTTTTCAAGTTTAGATTCGCTCAATAAAATTTCTACACTGTCAGTATTAACAGTATTGTCAATTTCTATTCGTGCACTATTGAAATTACATCCTGTAATTGTCACGATTGAAACAATGACAAGAAGATATTGTAGTATAACTTTATATAATGCTAGAGTTGGTTTCAATTAGTTTAATATTTCAAACAAATCTAACAAAAAAAGTCTTAAACCAGCGTTTAAGACTTATCTGACAAAAATAAACAGTATTAAGGTTTAATTTTGTCGACCGTTCCAGTACCATTATCGCCTGTTGCAATAACTTCTTGGGTTGGTGCTGTTAACATTTCTTCTTCTTGGTCATCTACAGTACAAGAAGCTAATACATTCAAAAATAAAAATAGGGCAAAAAAGTAGTTAATTAATTTCATAGTGTTTGGTTTTAAATTATACAATAGTTTATGGGTAATCTTAAACTTCGATTAGGTTCAAACTGTTAGTTATAAGCTAGATGCGATAATTTAAAATTGCTTAACTCGGTCGAAAATAAGAAGGTTGAAAATGCTTTACTAGTAGTTAAACCTTACTTTAGTGAAAGGCTTAGTTGTGTGAGTAAAACCAAAGAATTCGATAGGGAAATTAATTTATTGAATGACAAGAATAGGGGGTTAGTGTGTTGATCATGAGTTCAACATTATCCAAATACGTTTTTGTGAATGGTATGTTTTGGTTATTTTTTTTAATGGTACAGAGTGACTTGCTGAACTGAATTCTAGTTACATAGTTTTTATTAATAATATAACTTTTATGGATTCTTAAAAAATTTTGAGGTAATAGGGTCTCAAAAGTTTTGAGGGTTTTATAGGCGCATAGTTTTGTCCCGTCATTCATGTAAAAGTCTGTGGTGTTATTATCAGCTTTTAAAAAAAGAATAGCATCCGTTTCAAGGTATTGAAAATCATTATAAGACCGTATACAAATACTGTTTGTTGTTTTTTTAAAAAAATTATTTTTTTTAAATCTTAATATGGATTTCCGTAGTTCAAGTTCTGATACTGGTGTAATTAAATAATCAAAAAATCCATATTTTATAGCTTGATACGACTTGTCTTTGGTAGCAGAAAGCGCTATGAGTACAGGTTTGTTTTCGCTAAATAAGGTCAATTCATCTACAAATTGAAAGGGATTTTCAAAAATGGTATCAATATTAAAAAATACCAAATCAGGCACTTCTTTAAGTACGGTATTCAGGGTGTTTGGGTATTGGGTAAAATTCCCTATATAATGAAAACTTGTAAAGTCTCCCATTACTTGGGTAATTAAATTAATTATTACTTGGTCTTTTTCAATAACTAAATACGATCTCAATTTTCATTTGTTTTTTCAAACTAAAATAACCAAGTAATTGCATAAAAAAGTACGGTTTTACCTTACTTTTTTTACGGTTTTACCGTACTTAACTTCTCGTTCTCTTTGTTATATTTGGCTAAAATAGCGTATTGATTTTCAGTTAAGTATTTAATTTTTAAATTAAATAATAACTAGCTCGTTTACCTTTAAAATTTTACTAAAAATACAACAACTAAAAACTAACACAGATCACAACTATATAAAAAATAAAAATTATGGGAATAAAAACAGGTCCAAAAAGAATCGCTATATCAACAGGTAAGCCCGACAGACGTCAACGAGACAATAAACAAACACCCGGCAATACACCATCGCTTAAACCTCATAAGCATAAAAAAGGAGATTAGCCATGTTTACATGAAAAAATAAGATGTTTTGTGCACTTTAAAAGTACTGTTTACAGCAAAATGAAATTCAATTGCAACAGCATGGTTAAGGTCCGAGCACTGATTCATTTTGCCTAATGTTTAAGCTCATTTGTTAGTTAATGCTATTTGCAGGAGAAACTCATTAAAGAATCCATGAATTAAGCTGTAATAAAAAAGGGAAAAACCATTTTTTATCCATAATACCACCTTGTGTAAAAGTAGATTTTATAAATAAATAATAAAGTAGTACCAAATTTGAAAAAGTAAACTTAATTAAAATTAAATATTATGAGTAAAGAAGATGCCCATGGGCAAAACAAAGAATTCAAAATAACCGTGAATGGTAGAGATTATTCTTGGAGCGAAAAAAGAATTTCATTCGAACAGGTTTTGAACTTGATTGGTGTAAGTGAAAATGACAATGTTTATTACATGATAACTTATTCCAAAAGTTATGACAAGGAACCTAAAGGAGAAATTACAAAGACCAAATATGCTAATGTAAAAGATGGAATGATTATTAATGCGAAACCAAATAATAAATCATAGTCCAGATTTAAAAAGGCTTAGAGATGAAGGATTCGATATTAGAATCGAACATGGTCATCTATTTGTACATAGTATTCCATATCTCAATGAAAAAAAGCAGATTCTGTATGGAACCTTAATAACTGTTTTGAATAATTCTCAAAAAGTTATTGAAGGTGTTACGTTGGAAGTTGCGGGTAATCCAGCTACTCACGTAGCATATTTTAAAGGAGAACTCCCTTGTTATTCTGATGGTAGATTTATAGAGCCTTTGAGAAGAGAATCAAGAACTAAAATTGCTAACGGTACCGACGTAAATTGGGAATTTTCAATAAAACCTAATGGTCAAATTCCTTCAGATTACTATCAGTTAGTTACCAACTATGTACAAATGATGGAAATCCATGCTCAAGAAATAGATCCAAATGTAAGAGCACGCAATTTTAATCCAGTTGAAACCGAAGAGGAGGAGTCTATATTTAAATATTTTGATACAAATTCAAGTAGAGCTGAGATAATTCCAATTAGTAACAAACTAAAAAGTCAAAAGATTGGTATTATCGGACTTGGTGGTACGGGTTCCTATATACTAGACTTGGTTGCTAAGACAGAAGTAGCTGAAATACATCTTTTTGACGGAGATATATTTCTTCAACATAACGCATTCAGAGCACCTGGAGCTCCATCAAAAGAAGAACTAAGTTTGAAAAATAAAAAGACAACATATTTCCAAACTATCTATTCTAAGATGAGAACTGGAATAATTGATCATCCCAATTATTTCACAAACGATTCATTGGTCTTGCTAAATGAATTGGACTTTGTGTTCATGTGTTTTGATAAAGGTTCTATAAAGAAAGTTATTATAGAAAGGCTTGAACAAATAGATAAGCCTTTTATTGATGTTGGGATTAGCATTGAATCAATCGACAATGAATATTTAATAGGATCATTAAAAGTAGTTTCTAGTAAACCAGGATGTCGTGAATTTTTAAGAAGAAATAATCGTGTAAACTTTGCCGATGATAATGATGATGATCTATATAATGAAAACATCCAAATTGCTGAATTAAATGCTTTAAATGCATGTTTAGCGGTTATAAAATGGAAGAAATATTTGGGCTTCTATCAAGATAAAAACAACGAAAATTTTACTCTCTATTCTACTAACGATCATAATTTTTTGGATAATGACCATTGTACCTGAATTTGTTGACAGAATTCCTCAAATAATTGAGGAAGGTAAAATTTATATTTCTACAAGTGTTAATACAGCTATACATCTATGTCCTTGCGGGTGTAAAACGGAAATTGTAACTCCAATCGATCCTTATGAGTGGTATTTTACCTACAATGGAGAAACAATATCGTTATATCCCTCAGTTGGTGTTTGGGGTGCAGTTTGCAAATCACATTATTGGATAAAAAAAAATCAAATTGAATGGTCAAGAACTTACTCAAAACAAGAAATTGAAGAGGTGCGAACACAAGAAACCATAGAGAACCAAAAATATTATGATTATTTAAAAAGCGACAAAAATCATAAAAAAAGAATTAGCTGGTTTAGAAGATTGTTAAAATTATTTGATATATATTGAAGACAAACACAGTTCCCTCCAACCGCGTGTAATGAAATTCGTCATAGTAATCTTTCGTTTCCATATAGAATTCCAAATTAGTTTCCTAAATAATCATCCAATCCCATTAAACGCAATTTCCCCAAAAAAATAACGCCATGAGCAAAGAAGAAAATGAACAATTAGAAGGAATTGATGACCCAATACAAACTGTTTATAGTTATTTGGTAAATGGAGAGGATAAGAAAAAAGCACTTTTTTTGGTGCAATCATTGGAACAAGCTTTTGACCGTTCCGAAATACAATTCGAACCAGCTGTTTTAATAGCAGTGCATCATATTTTTGCAACGGTATATGTTTGGAATGACGAATTGGAAATGGCAACAAAATTACAACATACCTTTTTAGTTAATAAAGAATGGTGTGTGCAAAACAAACCTGCTACGGGTAGTTATTTAGCAATTGTTTTTGCTAAAAATCAGCAAGCATTTATTGATAAAACACTTCAGAAATATAACTTCCTAACTACAGAATTTAATGAGCTATATAAAGCCTATTTAAGCAGTATCGTAAATCCAAACAGCGAAGAACATTTTAGTTTAGATCTTTTGCCTTTTTACCAACAGCTAAAAAATGCTCAACAACTGTATTGCCATTAATGCCTTGTCATTACATTGCTAAAATGGTTTATAAAAAGGTATTTATTAGAGTATAACTAAATCTGAATAACGTATTTAACAAAAATGGATAAAACAGTTAACCAATTCACCAAATTATTTCTCTCTTTTAGTTGTTAGTTTTTAGTTCATTACTTAAATTAGTGCCGCTTACGAGAGAAAATTGCTAAAGAATCCATGAAATAAGCACCAATAAAGGAATAAAGCTTCCCATATACATATTGAAAATATAGTATAAAAGGGATAAATACAGAGATATAAAAAAGTTGGTTGCAAATAGGAAAACCGAATGAAAAACAAAGAGTTATCAGATAAAGAAATTGAGTTTATTGATTCATTAAGCATAGAAGAAGCAAGAGGTTTTACAATTGAGCGTCTTTACGAAATTGAATTGATTATTGACGATCTAATAACAAACCATTTTAAACCGGAAGACAAATGGGATTTCAAACTCTATTTGCTAAATGGAAATATTATAGATTTAGGAAAAAAAATTAAAATTCTGAATGGACTTGAAATTATCAGTAACAAATTATCAGACAAATTAAGACGAATAAGTTCAATAAGGAATAGTTGTGCTCACGCTGGAATTGATATCGTGCATAATTTGGAAATCATTTCTAACAAAAAGAGAGAGAAAGAAATTAAACCTAAAAAAAGACTTAATGTTATGAAATCAAATGGAAAAATTGAATCCAAATATTTGTCTGAATTATTAATTGAGTTTTCTAGATTGTATATTGATTTAAAAAATGAATTATTTGAACTTAAATATAAATGACTGCTGCCAATAATGGTTGTTAATCATTTTGTCTCTAAACAAAAATTAACAGTGATTAGAAATTAATTGTATCTTTGGAATGTGGAAAAAATAGGAGAAATAGAAATTCGAGTTGTAGGTAAGTCTGGGAACCAAGATTTAAGCCCTGACAATTATGACATCAAACATATTGCATTAATTTTGCAGAATGTTGAGGATTTATTATTTCCAACTAATAAAAAAGATAGACCAATTATTACCTACGATATTCAAGAGGGTTCTGTCCGACATCTATTCAAGACAACAATTCAAACCGTAATAGGATTTAGTGCAGTTTTATCTCAAGTACAAGCAAATGAATCGATTGATTTTCTTGAGTTAAAAACTGCCAGAGCTATAGAAAATATTCAAAACCTATCACGCCAAAAAAATTATGAATTTCAAATAAAAACATCATTAAAAGATACTTACGAGTTAACTATAAATCCTAATACAAAATTTATTAGAACAGAAAATGTTTGGGTTGATGCAGAGTTTTATTTTTATGGTATCTTAAAAGATGCTGGTGGTAAAAGCAAAGCCAATATACACGTAGACACAGTTGATTTTGGGTACTTATCTATAGAGACTGGTGAAGAATTCCTAAAAGAGAGAGAAGAAAATGTACTATATAAAGAATATGGAGTTCGAGCCAAAGGTAAACAAAATATAGAAACTGGAGAAATTGACACTAAATCACTTCATTTGATTGAACTTATCGATTATCAACCGAAATTTGATAATGATTACTTAAATTCACTTATCAAAAAAGCTAAGGAAAGCTGGAAAAATGTTAATGCTGACGAATGGTTGTTTAACTTAAGAGGTGGTTATGAAGCATAGTGTCTTATTAGATACAAGTTTTTTCATAAGACTTCTAAATGATAAAGACCCACTTCATTCAAATGCAGTTGGTTATTTCAGATATTTTTTAGAAAACGACATCATTTTAAAAGTTTCTACCATTTCAATTGCAGAATACTGTGTGCTAGGAAATCTGAATGAATTACCATTAAAGAATATTCAGATTGTACCTTTCAATTTAAAAGATGCTCAGAAAACTGGACAATTTGCTAACATTATCTTTGAAGAAAATAAAATTAGCCAAGAAAAATTAATGCCGCGCGCAATAATTCCGAATGATTCCAAACTCTTTGCCCAAGCTGATTTGGATAAATCAGTTACACATTTTGTGACATCTGATATTCGCTCAAAAAATTCTCTTGCATTGTTAAAAAGAGGAATAAATCTAAAATTTGATATTATTTCTATTGACATTCCTTTTACTGAAACTTTTGGTGTTTTGGACCTTTAAAAATATACTGCCTTTGCTCCTGCGCGTAATGAAATTCAAAGGTGTCAAACCCATCGCGATATTGTGTTTTTAACCAATTAACCACTTTAAATTTTTAATTATTCCAACCGTTGCCACGCGAAATGAAATTCGACGGAGTCAATCTTTCGAGTGTTAATAGTTCCCTACCTCCGGCAGTACTTTTCAACCCTACAAAAAAAATATAAACCAACATTGTGCCGCCTCAGGTTCCGCTGCCGCTGTACTCCACAAGCACCTACCTGTTGCCCTGGCTTTTTTTACTTCGGTACTCCAATCCTAATCCAACAAACCTGCACGAACGCAGGTTATAAGGTGTTCGGCATAGCCGCCATTTAGTTCCGTCCACTACAATACAAAAGCAAGTAATCATCGTCACCCTGAACTCGTTTCAGGGTCTCTTTTAATAGGTAAAATCTGCTAAATAATAACACTTTTGTCTTGCCGTTCGTTGCACTAACCTTTGCGCTCCAGCAGGTGCTCAGGTCAGTCCACTCTCTTAGTAGCACTTCACACATTTTGGCTATACCTCACGCATAGTTTTCTTTTGCCCCTAAAACCCAAATAGGTATAAATGAATTTTATTTAGGGGCAAAACCACTATTAATCGAATTTGGCTCGCCTGCGGGGCATCTCGGGCTGATCAGGGTGTCACAGTTTTTGAGTCTTCCTCTTTGCGTATAATATAAGCGCTTCAAGTAGCAATAACAATCAGTAAAATAACTCCCAACTTTTTAACATTATAACTTTTAAACATTCCAACTTCAAAGCCCTTATCCTATACTGCAAACGCTTGCAAGAGCAACGCATTCGTTCATTCATTTACAGCCACCATCCTAAAGTTCCAGCATTAAAGTTTTTCGCTATTTCAACTTACATTAAACTATTCCGTCAAAACCTCAATTACCAAATCCATTCCCAACTGCAACTACCTCAACTCAAAACTTCTCAATGCCAAACTTTCCCAACGGTAAATGGCTTCACTCACTTCTTGCACTTGCTTTTATCCACCAGCTTCAAAAACAGCGCCACCCTTGCGCATCCTGCGTAGTCGTGGCACGTACTTATTCCTTCGTCAACGTACTTCCGCCACAACACCCTTATGCTACTCGCTGGCGGCTCGCTTAAATGCTGGCGCATTTAGCTGCGCTAAAAACCTGCTCAACGTAACGGTCTCATTTATTCTTTGACATCTTTTTAAAGTAGTAAAAATCGAGGAAGCAGGGCAAATGCCTAACGATAAAAAGCTGTTTGATACCGCTTTAGCGGGGGAGTTCTTTTTATCGGTGGTGGGTCATTCCGTAGATTTTCTTAACTTTCAAAAGGAGTCTTGAATTTTTGGTTCTTTTGTTTCAAGACAAAAGAATAGAAAGAAATTTTTTGTACCAGCAAAAAAGATAAATAAGAAAACCTTAAATCGTAATTCCAATTAAAATTAATATAGATAAAACCAATCAATCTTTATTAAAACAATAAATTCATTCAATCACGTTTTCAACTTATAAAAAACCAAAAAAGAAATATATTATATAGGCTTCCTTCATCCCTGCTATGTTGCTATAAAGGTCAAGCATTCCATGTTTTATAAAAAATCTCCACCCTCATATAATTTATTCAAATACGTTAACTGTTAAAAACACGGGTCGTATTTTTTACAAAAACCTTGACAGCAACTCCTCGCCCCAAGTATCCTACACCTTTCTTTTTTGCTTTTTTTTCTTTGTGGTAATAGCTTGATTTATTTTTATAGAGATGAGAATCAATTCAGAAAAATATATGGTTTTACCTTACTAAATGTATGGTTTTTCCTTACTGCTAAATGAGTAATCTCAAGTATTTTAGTAAGTTAAAAATCAATTACTAAAATTTATATTATGAGAAAAAGGGAAATCAAAAATTATTTTAAATTCGGAATTCTTTTAGCAGGTATTTTAACTATTTTAGTAAACTGTGACAAAGATAATTTCGATGATACTTCGAGTTTTGAAGAACCATCGAAACCCGTTAACATAGCAAACTTCGTATCGTATAATGAGATACCTCATATTATTGATGCAGTTACAGAATTAACAGGAGAAAAAGCATTAAAAAGCACTATTAATTTTAAGACCAATAAGAATCGAAATGCACATATTGACATTAATAAAGTGCTGAAAGTTAAGAATAAGAAAGGTTTTATTAATTATACTTTTAGAATTTCAGTAGAGAATAACCCTTCCAATGTTTTTTATAATATGATTGTTCGTGAAGAGGTAGATAAAAAAGTTAAAAAACCATTTATTTATAAATATACTATAGATCAAGATGCCTTGCCTGCTTTTGTAGCATCAGGTAATGATATGCGCTATTTTAAAGGAATGCGATATTTATTGTCCTACAATAAATTTATAAAAGAGGGTAAAACAACAAATAGGGAACCAGACCAATTAGAGACGATTTTAGAAGAAGATTGTCCAAATATAGAAAACTATGGTATACCAATAGTTCCACAAAGTATACCTACATCCTCAGGAGGAGGAGGTGGCAGTATAGATCCTTATTACCAATATGGCGGTGGGTATATTTATCCATCAACTTATAATCCCTATCCAACTTATTCAGATCCATATACTACTTCGAATGATCCTGTTACTGGTGTATATGGTACTTATTCACCCACAAGTCCGATAACTTCAGGAGGTGTTGACCCCCAATTAAATTCAGGTTATCCAACGATTTATAATGACTATGGAGGATCTTCGTCAGGTTATGATATGTATATATATACATTTACATCTGAGTGGTATGGAACTGGCATGGATAGTGGTGGAAGTACTTCAGGCAGTAGTGGCGGCAGCAGTAGTTGTACTATAATTATGATTGCTTTTTCTTCTGATATATTTTTGATTACTATAGGTAACTGTAACAATATGGTTTATACTCAACGTTCAGCATTGATAGATTCTGATTGCCCAGACCCACAAGGAACTATTGGAGTATTGCCTCCTGATGAACCTTGCCCGCCAGGTTATATTAAAAATAAATATAACCTATGTGTAAAGCCTTGTAATACAACTCTTGCAGATTTACAAAAAGTATTTCCTAAAACCAATATTACAAGACTTCAAGAAATCGCAGATTTTATTAATAAACATGGTAAAGATTTTGGAATTGATACCAAAGAAAAGTTACAACATTTTTTAGCCCAAGCTGGCCATGAAAGCAAAAGATGGGATGGTGTTGAACTTGAAGCGTTTCAAGAGAATTTAAATTTTCGTGTTGATAGTTTGGGTAAAAAAGAATATTGGGAAAAATATTTCAATCCTATTTCAAATCCAACACAAAACATTAATAAAGCAAACCCTGAATCCTTTAGAAGTTCCTCAAAACCAAATTTTGTGGATGTAGTAAAATTTGCAAATTATGTTTATAATAGAAAAGATTTGGGTAATAATAACTATGGAGATGGTTATAAATATAGAGGTAGGGGATTAATTCAATTAACGGGCAAATATAATTATACAGAATTTACAAATTTTTATCAAAAAAATTATGATAATACAGTAAATTTTACACAAAATCCAGACTTGATTTCATCAAATAGTGAATTAGCTGTAATAAGTGCTTTATGGTATTTCAAAATTAATGTACTAAATAAACTTAAACCACCAATGAGCGAAACAACCAGTGTAAAAAGTGTTACTAGATTAATTAACAGCGGTCTTAAACATTTAGAAGAAAGGATATTAATTTTCACTAAATCTAAGATAAATATTAATTGTCATTAATTTAATTATAAAGAAAACTTTAAAAAATGAAAAAATCGAACAATAATGCAAAAAATATGATTATGGCTTTAATTTTATTAATTCCAATTTTCAGCTTTACTTTATTTCAATTAACCCAAGAAAAAGATCTATTAATTGGAGTTTGGTTTTCAGTCGACTCTCCAAATTGGAAATGGGAGTTTAAAACAGATGGGAAATGTTATGAACATTATGAAAACAATTTAGAAGCTATATATATTTATTCTATTGAAACAACTAGTCCTCAATGTGATATTGAAGTTGATGAAGGGCCATCATATAGCTATTTAAAAATATCAAGTACTACAGATACAGAAATTTTTTATTGTTATGAAGTTCTATCCTTAAATGACGAGTTTTTACAAATAAGGGCTTTACAAAGTAATAATATCATTACATTCAGAAAACAATAACCACAAACCATAACATTATGTATAAAAAATAGTGGTTTTGTCTAAAGCTAAAAATTTCTTTTTCAAATTTAGTTTTTGGTTTAAGAACCAAATAGTTTTATCCAACTCCACTACTGTTCATACGTGTGCCGAGAGGAACGAACGGCTGAAAATCGTTACGCAACTGTTTAT
>JAMPYA010000154.1 GCA_023700885.1 Flavobacteriaceae bacterium | reverse complement strand
GAGCTTCTTATTTGATCTTTAAGTTTATAATCATTTTTCAAATCAGTTGTGACGGAGACTTGAATGATTTCTTTTGAAAGCTTTCTGGCGTCTTGCCAAATCTCTAAATCTTCAAATCTTTTAATTGTTGCCATAATATTTAACTTGAATTTGAAACTTGAAACTTGAAACTTGAAACTTTTAAACTTTTAAACTCAATTATTTTAACCAATCGTATCCTTTTTCTTCTAATTCTAACGCTAATTCTTTACCGCCAGATTTTACAATTTTTCCATTGTGTAAAACATGTACAAAATCTGGAACTATATAATCTAACAACCTTTGGTAATGTGTAATTACCAACACTGCATTATTTTCAGTTTTAAGTTTGTTTACACCGTTGGCAACAATTTTTAACGCATCTATATCTAATCCTGAATCGGTTTCGTCAAGAATTGCCAATTTTGGTTCGAGCATTGCCATTTGGAAAATTTCATTTCGTTTTTTTTCACCTCCGGAAAATCCTTCATTTAAAGAACGAGATAAAAATTTACGGTCAATTTCTAACAATTCGGCTTTTTCTCTGATGAGTTTAAGCAGATCTTTTGCAGGCATATCTTCTAAACCTTTTGCTTTTCTGGTTTCGTTAATAGCTGTTTTAATGAAATTTGTAACGGTTACACCGGGAATTTCTACCGGATATTGAAATGACAAGAAAACACCTTTGTGAGCACGCTCTTCTGGAGCATATTCTAAGATACTTTCATTATCAAAATCAATTTCACCTTGAGTAACTTCATAGGTTTCATTTCCTGCAATAACGGCAGAAAGCGTGCTTTTTCCAGATCCGTTTGGTCCCATAATGGCATGAACTTCTCCGGCTTTTATTTCAAGATTAATTCCTCTAAGAATTTCTTTATTTTCTATTCCTGCGTGTAAGTTTTTTATTGTAAGCATAATAAATTTGAAAATTTGAAAATTTGAAAATTTGAAAATTGATTAATTTTTCAATTCTCCAAATTGGTTATTATTTTTGTTTTGATGTTTTCTAATGTTTTAATGTTGAAAGTTTAAATGTTCTAAAGGTACTTTTTGATCTGCATTAAAATGCTGATTTCCGATAAAGTTCATTCCTAAATAGGCAGCAGATTTGCGAAATGGAATATAAAAAACATCATCTATGGTGCTGTCATGAGAATTTGATATCACCCCCATATTTTTACCTCTTAATTTTCTTCCGGTTTCTTTTTCGATTCTAATTAAATCTGAAAAACGATCAAAAAATACTTTCATAATACCACTCATGCTATACCAATAAACTGGTGTAGCGAAAATAAGGGTATTATATTTTTCTATAATGTTCTTAATTAAAGGGAAAAAATCATCGGTTAAATTGTTACTTTCATAATCGTAATAAGAGAATGAATAATCGCTTAAATTAATGACATCAAAATTGTATCTAGTCGCAATTTCTGTTGCTATTCTATTCGTATTTCCGTTGATTCTTGAGGAACCAATTATGATTACTTTTTTGTTTTCCATTTTACCCCACGCTTCCCTCTAACGATATTTCTAATAATTTTTGTGCTTCAACAGCAAATTCCATTGGTAATTTATTCAATACATCTTTACTAAAACCATTTACAATGAGAGCAATGGCCTTTTCCGTAGTAATACCTCGCTGATTGCAGTAAAATAATTGGTCTTCACCAATTTTAGAGGTGGTGGCTTCATGTTCAATTTTAGCTGTTTTGTTTTTAACTTCGATGTAAGGAAATGTGTGTGCTCCACATTGGTCGCCCATCAATAGAGAATCACATTGTGAGAAGTTTCTGGCATTTTCAGCTTTTGACCCAACTCGAACCAATCCGCGGTAACTATTTTGAGATTTTCCTGCAGATATACCTTTTGATATGATGGTGCTTTTTGTGTTTTTGCCGATGTGAATCATTTTAGTGCCGGTATCAGCTTGTTGAAAATGATTGGTAACAGCAATTGAATAAAATTCACCTACCGAATTGTCTCCTTTTAAAATACAACTAGGATATTTCCAAGTTACTGCACTTCCGGTTTCAACTTGTGTCCATGAAATTTTAGCATTCGTTTCACAAATGCCGCGTTTGGTTACAAAATTGAAAACACCTCCTTTACCATTTTTATCTCCTGGATACCAATTTTGAACGGTAGAATATTTGATTTCGGCATTGTCTAAAGCAATTAATTCAACAACTGCAGCGTGTAACTGATTTTCATCGCGTTGAGGTGCGGTACAACCTTCTAAATAACTCACAAAACTTCCTTCATCGGCAATGACTAAAGTGCGTTCAAACTGACCAGTCCCTCCTTCGTTTATTCTGAAGTAGGTTGAAAGCTCCATCGGGCAATGAATGCCTTTTGGGATGTAACAAAAAGAACCATCAGAAAAAACAGCAGAATTAAGTGCCGCATAAAAATTATCGGTTTTAGGGACAACAGAACCTAAATATTTTTTAACCAATTCTGGGTGTTCTTGTATAGCTTCTGAAATCGGACAAAAAATAATGCCTTTTTCGCCTAATGTTTTTTTGAAAGTGGTTGCTACAGAAACAGAGTCCATCACAATATCAACGGCTACATTTGATAAGCGTTTTTGTTCATCTAAAGAAATTCCTAGCTTCTTAAAAGTATCTAACAATTCAGGATCAACTTCGTCTAAACTATTTAATTTAGGTTTTTGTTTTGGAGCAGAATAATAACTTATTTCGTTAAATTTCGGTTTGTTATAGTTAACATTAGCCCATTCCGGCTCCTCCATTTTTTCCCATAAACGAAAAGCTTCTATACGCCAATCAGTCATCCATTGAGGTTCATTTTTCTTTTTAGAAATGGCTCTAACAACGTCTTCATTTAATCCTACAGGAAACTTATCAGCTTCAATATCGGTATAAAAACCGTAGGCATACTCTTTAGTTTCGAGTTCTTTTTTTAAATCGTCTTCAGTATATTTGTTCATTTTTTATGGAATGATTAAAATATTAAAAGATTGAAAAATTCCAATTTTTAATATTCTTATTCTATTTTGCTGCTTTTTAAATAACTAATAAATTTTGATAATTGTTTAGAGACATCTTCTGTTTCATTCAGTAGGACATCAATTGTTTTTTATCTATAAAATTTAATTCTTCACAAATTCTTAATAAACTTCTTAATTCTCCGCTTGATGCTTTTGAAATATATAAAAACTTGATAAATTGTTTGTTAGATTGTAATTCAAATCCTTCTGCAATATTAAGTGGAATTGACAATGCAGATCTCTGAATTTGATTTTTAATATTTAAATCAAATGATTTAGAATTTGTTAATTTAAAAACTGCGATTGTTAAAGCAAAAGCTTTTTTATAAACCTCTAAATCTTCAAACCTTTTCATTTTTAAATTAATTAATCTTTCAATCCTTCAATCTTTCAATCTTTGAATAGTTTTACATTGAAAAACTTTCACCACATCCGCAAGTTCTGTTGGCATTTGGGTTGTTAAAATATAAGCCCTTTCCATTCAATCCACCAGAAAAATCAAGAGTTGTTCCTACAATATACAAAAAACTTTTTTTATTAATGATAATTTTAATGCCATTATCTTCAACAATCTTATCGCCCTCATTTTGCTGATTGTCAAAAGACAAGTTATAGAGTAAGCCTGAACAACCACCACTTTGAACCCCAACCCGAACATAATAAGAAGATGGATCTTTTCCTTCTTCACGCATCATGTCGATTATTTTTTTTCGTGCAATTTCGGATATGTTAATCATTTTGTAATATAGATTGATTCTAAATAAGGACAAAGATACTAACTTTTTACCTTAATTTTGTCATCACATATATATAAAATTGATTCTTTAATTGTCATTATCAATAAACACTTATTTTTGCACTATGATAGAAGATAAAAGCTTTAAAAGCACCAATATTTCAGAACTGGGTGAATTCGGTTTGATTGACCATTTAACCAGTCAATTTGTTATTAAACAACCAACAACCATTAAAGGTGTTGGTGATGATGCCGCCGTTTTAGATTTTAAAAATCAGCAAGTGGTACTTACAACTGATTTATTAATTGAAGGTGTTCATTTTGATTTGAGTTATATGCCTTTGAAACATTTAGGTTACAAAGCAGCAATAGTAAACATATCAGATGTTTGTGCGATGAATGCGACTCCAACTCAAATAACGGTTTCAATTGCCATTTCTAATCGATTTCCGTTAGAAGCAATAGAAGAGTTGTATGCCGGAATTAAAATAGCTTGTGAAAAATATGGTGTTGATTTAGTGGGAGGTGACACCACAAGTTCGACCAAAGGAATGTTAATTAGCGTTACTGCTTTAGGCGTTTTAAAAGCTGAAGATGTGGTGTATAGAAGTGGAGCAAAACCAAATGATTTACTTGTTGTAAGCGGTGATTTAGGTGCTGCATATTTGGGATTACAAGTTTTAGAAAGAGAAAAGCAGGTATTTTTGGTAAATCCACAATCGCAACCCGATTTAACGGCCTATGATTATTTGATTGAACGCCATTTAAAACCCGAAGCTCGAAAAGATATCATTGAAATGTTAAAAGAGTTGGATGTAAAACCTACTGCTATGATTGATATTTCTGACGGACTATCTTCTGAAATTTTGCATTTGTGTAAACAATCCAATGTGGGCTGTAAATTGTATGAAGATAAAATTCCGTTAGACCAGCAAGTTATCAGCACTTGCGAAGAGTTTAATATCAACAGCACAACCGTTGCGTTAAGTGGTGGTGAAGATTATGAATTGTTATTTACTGTTGCACAAGAAGATTTCGACAAAATTAAAGGCAATCCAAGTATGACCATTATTGGATTTATGACCGAGGCTAAAGAAGGTGTAAACTTAATAACAAGAGCTAATCAGCAAATTGAGATAACGGCGCAAGGATGGAATTCTTTTAAAGAATAACTAGAACTCTAACGCTTTTAAAATATCCGGATGTTTAAACGTATAGTTCAAGCATTTTTTTATAGAATCATTACTAACAATTTTAAATGAAACGGGTTCTCCTTCTATAAAATTAGGCGCTGGTTTTCCTATAATCTCAGTAGCTTTAGTG
>JAMPYA010000013.1 GCA_023700885.1 Flavobacteriaceae bacterium | reverse complement strand
TTATTTCGGTATAAGTTGGATTTTTAAAAGTGCCTCCCGTATATCCCGATGTAACGCTAATTACGCCCTTAATTTGTTCATAAACTGCTTCGGTACACCAAAAGCATCCACCGGCAACTGTTGCGATTTCTGTTTGCATGGTATCGTTATTTAAAGTAATAGGTTTCTTTTTGTCACTTTTACACGACAAAAAAAGAATTAAAATGATATATAATAAACGGTATTTCAATTATTTTAAATTTTACATAGTTTTAAGTACATCAATAACAATTTTTAACATTTCATCAGTAAAATCTAGGTGTGTAACCATTCTCATTTTACCTTCACCCATTGAGTGTAATAAAATATTTTTAGCATTGAGGTATTTCATAAAATCTTCTTGAGAAATTGAATCCTTTAGGTAAAAAATTACAATATTAGTTTCTATAGGCTCAACACTTTCAACATAACGACATTTTTCAAGAGCTTTTCCAATTTCTTTTGCACTATAGTGGTCTACAGCTAATCTTTCTACATGATGATCTAAAGCATAAATTCCGGCTGCGGCTAAATAACCCACCTGACGCATTGCTCCTCCAAAAAGTTTTCTAATTCTTAATGCTTTTTTCATTTGTTCATGAGAACCTATTAAAACAGACCCAATAGGAGCGCCTAATCCTTTAGACAAACAAATAGAAATGGTATCAAATAATGTTCCGTATTGTTTAGGCGATTCATTTTTAGCGACTAAAGCATTAAAAAGTCGTGCACCATCAAGATGTAATATAAGCTCATTATCATCACAAACTTTTCTGATTTTTTGAATCTCATTTAAATCCCAACAAGCACCACCTCCTTTATTGGTAGTGTTTTCAATTTCGACTAAAGAAGTTATAGGGGTATGAATATTATTTTTATCATTAATCTTCTGAACAACTTGGTCTGCAGTAAACATCCCTCGATGTCCATCAATTAAATTACAGGAGATACCTGAATTAAAAGAAGGTCCTCCACCTTCAAAATTGAAAATATGTGCCCATTTGTCGCAAATTACTTGCTCGGCAGGCTGCGTGTGTATTTTTAATGCAGCCTGATTGGCCATGGTTCCAGATGGAAAGAAAAGTCCAGCTTCTTTTCCAAACATTTGTGCCATTTTGGCTTGTAACTCTAATACCGTTGGATCTGCTTTAAAAACATCGTCACCAACTTCAGCATTCATCATTGCTTTTAACATTCCGGATGTAGGTTTGGTAACCGTATCACTAATTAAGTTTATTTCCATAAATTACATAAATAATAAGTTGAAAGTGTATTTTTGCACAATGATTACTATAGATCAATTAAAAGACCTTCAATTGCGCATTGGCAAGTTAAGAACTTACCTTGACATTGACAAAAAACGTATTGAAATTACCAACGAAGAAGAAAAAACTACCAATCCTGACTTTTGGAATAATCCAAAAGAAGCTGAGGCTTTGATGAAAATTTTGCGTTCAAAGAAAAAATGGGTTGATGATTTTGAGAAAGTGGAAGCTTTAAACAATGATTTGTCAGTTCTTTATGATTTTTTTAAAGAAGGAGAAGCTACTGAAACAGAAGTAGAAACTTATTTTAATAAAACTGAAACTTTATTAGAAGAAATAGAATTTAGAAATATGCTTTCTGAAGAAGGGGATAATTTGAGTGCCGTTTTACAAATTACAGCCGGTGCCGGTGGTACAGAAAGTTGCGATTGGGCAGAAATGTTATTGCGAATGTATATGATGTGGAGCAGTAAGCAAGGGTTTAAAACAAAAGAACTTAATTATCAGGCAGGAGATACCGCAGGAATCAAAACCGTAACCATTGAAATTGAAGGTGAATTTGCCTTTGGATATTTAAAAGGTGAAAATGGTGTGCATCGTTTGGTTAGAATTTCACCTTTTGACAGTAATGCCAAACGTCATACCTCATTTGCATCCGTTTATGTTTACCCTTTAGTTGATGATTCTATTGAAATTGAAATCAATCCGTCAGAAATATCATGGGAAACTATGCGGAGTTCTGGTGCAGGAGGTCAAAATGTAAATAAAGTAGAAACCGCGGTAAGATTGCGCCATTTTCCTACCGGAATTGTTATCGAAAACTCTGAAACCCGCTCACAACTAGACAACAAGCTTAAAGCAATGCAATTGTTAAAATCACAATTGTATGAAATTGAACTGCAGAAAAAAATAGCTAAACGCAAAGAAATTGAAGCCAATAAAATGAAAATTGAATTTGGTTCTCAAATCAGAAATTATGTATTACATCCTTATAAGTTAATTAAGGATGTCAGAACTCAAATAGAAACATCTAATGTAGATGATTTTCTAAACGGTGAAATTGATACTTTTCTAAAAGCCTATTTAATGCAATCCGGACAAAAAAATACCGATAATAATGAATTATAAAATTTACCACAATCCTCGTTGTAGTAAAAGTAGAGAAGGTTTAGCTATTTTATCCACTTTTACGGATGATTTTGAAATTGTTGATTATTTAAATAACCCACCAAATATAGAAGAAATTAAAGATCTTTTATCAAAATTAGCTATTAAACCAATTGAATTAGTAAGAACCAATGAAGTCATTTGGAAAGAAAATTTTAAAGGTAAAACTTTAAATGATCAAGAAATTATTGAAGCATTATCATTATACCCAAAATTAATTGAACGTCCAATTATTATTAGAGGTAATGAAGCAATTATAGGAAGACCTCTACAAAATATTAACAAATTTTTAAGATAATTGCTTGTCTCCCTTTTAAAATTTATTACATTTACTTTTTTTCTATAACTAACTCACTTTTTATTAAACTGTTTAGTTTTATGTAAAAGTTATTAGTGAAGATTCATTTAATTGCTAGTATTTTGAAGAAACTTTATACGATATTTTTATTAAGTTTAATATTCTCCACCCTTTATTCTCAAAATAAACAACCTGTATATCATGTTGTTAAAGGTCAAGTGATTGATTTAGAAACCATGCTTCCTTTAGAATTTGCTACGGTAACTTTTAAAGCCTTAAAAGAGGGAATAAAACCAATTGGAACAATTACTGATAAACAAGGAAATTTTAAAATTAATATTCCAAGAGGAATTTATGACATCACCTTCGATTTTTTATCCTATAAACAACTGCAATTAAACGACAATGTTATTGTAAAAGACCTACAATTAGAACCTGTACATTTAACCATTGCTTCAGAAAACTTAAACGAAATTTTGGTAGATGGTTCTTCAAAACCTGTATCAATTAAACTGGATAGGATGATTTATTATATTGATAAAGATTTAACTATTGCAGGGGGTAGTGCGCTAAATGCTTTAAATAACATTCCAAATGTTTCGGTCAATAGCGAAGGTAAAGTGAGTTTAAGAAATGATCCAAATGTTAAAATCCTAATAAACGGAAAACAATCTGCACAAAGTAATGCTGATATTTTAAATAATATTAATGTAAATGCTATAGATAAAGTAGAAGTAATTACCATTCCTTCATCGCGTTATGCTGCATCAGGAACTGCAGGTATCATCAATATTGTTATTAAAAAAGGTAAAAATAGCGGCATCAATACTTCTATTAATCTGACGGCGGGAAATCCTGATTATTATGGATTATCTACCAATATTAATTACAAAAAAGACCATTTTAATTTATATAATTACACTGGTTATTTACAACGCAAATCACCTGGAAATTCTTTTATAATCAGTGAGTTAATTAGCAGCAACACAATAACTGGGTATTTAAATGAAGATAGAAATTATGAAAGAGATAAATCAGTTTTTAACTCTATGCTAGGTTTTGATTTAGAATTAAATCCAACATCGAATTTTAGTGCTTCAGCAACCATAAACTTAGTTGATGGAGATGATTTAACGACAAATCATTCAAATTATTGGAATGAGAGCAACACTTTAATCCAAACTTTTGAAAAAATTGATCAAAGTAAAATAAACACTGATCTATTTGAACTTTCTTTAAGTTATGATAAGAAATTCAGCAAGGAAGGTCATCAAATCAATTTTTATTATATCTATGAAAAAGAAATAGATGACCTCAATTCAAAGTTTACCAATTATGATATTTATCCTACTAATTTTCATAATATTTCAAAAGATCTGAATATCTTCTCTAACAAATCTATTAATAATCAGTTATTTGGGTTTGATTATTCATTACCATTTGGAAAAAATTCGATTTTAGAAACAGGCTACGAAGGTTATTTAGGCCATTTAACTACGGATTACAATTTCAATTCATATAATATCAACTTAAACACTTTTGTTAACAACATCAATTTTTCTAATGTTTTTAAATATGATGATATTATTCATTCCTTTTATACAAAATTGGAATCGTCTTATAAAAAATTGTCCTATTCAGCAGGTTTAAGAATTGAAAACGCTGATGTTAACTTTAATTTAAAAAATAATCCTAATTTATACAATCATAAAAAAACTGATTTTTTCCCTTCAACTCATATTTCCTATAATATTTCAGAAAATAATACACTAACCTTTAGTTACGGAAAAAGAATTTTCAGACCTACTTATTGGTATTTAAACCCATTTGAAACTAAAATTAGCGAAACCAATATTGTCATTGGAAACCCAGAATTAGAACCTTTTTATAGTCATTTATATGAACTTAAACATGTTAAGAGTGGTGAAAAATTCACATTAAGTTCCTCTATTTATATAAAAAAATACTCCAATGCTCCTGAACGTGTTAGCTATTCAACAGGTGAGTTTTTAAATGGAATTCCGGTTGAAATAACAACACATAAAAATATTGCTGGTCTAAATCAACTTGGTTTTGAGCAATATGCTAATTTTACTCCTTATAAATGGTGGAATGTATCGGGCGGAATTAATATTTATAATTCTGAACAAAAAGGTGTTTTTAATTATTTAGACTTTAATAACAATGCTAAAACCATTGATTTTAGTTCTACTGATTTAAGCGGCTACCTTAGTCTCAGTTCAAAATTTACTTTTCTAAAAGATTGGCGTTTTCAAACCAATTATAAATATTTTGCACCCTCAGAAGGTGCTATCTCTAAAAGAAAAGAATATCAATATTTAGATACAGCTTTAAGTAAAAATTTATTTAAAAATAAAGCTACTTTAACGTTTTCTATATCAGATATTTTTAATTCAAATAAAGTTGAGCGTAACGTAAATACAACTTCTACACGCACACATAACATGATTCAATGGAATGAACGTATGTTTATTTTTAATTTAACCTATCGTTTTAGTCAAAATGATAAGAATATCAATTTTGAAGTAGATAAGGATAAATCTATTATGTTTTAAGGTTTACACTACCGTCCATTTAACAATTCTTTAACTAAAATCACTTTAAACCAATGTAATTTAGCAGGGTCTAAAAGGCTATAATCAATAATTCAATCAAAAAAATAATGAAAAAACAAACTTTTTTAATGATGGTTATAGGGTTTCTAACTTTGGGTAACATTTATGCTCAACAAGGAGCAACTATGAATCCTGAAGAAATGATCAATATGCAAATGGAAAAAATTAAACCAGCACTTGATTTAGATAATTTGGAAGCTGTTTTAGTCAAAAATATATTGATTAAATACACCAAAGAACGCATGGAGTTAAGAAAACAAAATCTTGATAAAGAGTTAATGATAGAAAAAAATAAAGAAATAGCTATCAAACAAGTGGAAGACTTATCTAAAATTTTATCAGAAGAACAACTAGAAAAGTATAAAAAACTACAAGAAGAGTTCCGAAACAAATCTGCGAATCCAAGTAAAAGACAAGGAACAGGAAGAATGTAAATCAATTATATCAAATTAAATTATGAAGAAAATTATTTTAATTTCGCTAGTACTACTAGTATCAATTAGTGTTTTTGCACAACAAAACACATCGACTAAATATAGTATTACAGGAAAAGTATATGACAAACTTACCAATCAACCCTTAGAATATACCACAATAATTGTACAACCTATTAAGACTAAAAAAGTAACCGGAGGTATTACCAATGCTAAAGGCGAATTTGATGTTGAAGTTGTTGAAGGTGACTATAATATAACAATTGAGTTTTTATCTTTTAAACCTTTTGTTATCAAAAATAAAAAAATTACTTCCCACACCAATTTAGGCATTATAAAATTAGAAGAAGATGCACAATCTTTGAGAGAAGTAGAAGTTATTGCAGAAAAAAGTACTGTAGAGGTTAGATTAGACAAAAAAATCTATAATGTTGGGAAAGACATGACTGTAAAAGGAGGAAATGCCTCTGATGTTTTAGATAATGTTCCTTCGGTAAGTGTTGATGTAGAAGGAAATGTGAGTCTAAGAGGCAGTGAAAATGTCCGTATTTTGATTGATGGCAAACCATCAGGTTTAGTTGGATTAAGCTCTACCGATGCTTTAAAACAATTACCTGCGGATGCTATTCAAAAAGTAGAAGTTATTACGAGTCCCTCTGCTCGTTATGACGCTGAAGGCACTGCCGGAATTATTAATATTATTTTACGAAAAGGAAAAAATTTAGGTTATAATGCCTCTATAAACACTTCAGTTGGATATCCAGATAATCTTGGTTTTTCTACCAATCAAAATTACAGAGGTAAAAAAGTTAATTTATTTTCTAATTTAGGATATAATTTTAGTGATGCGCCAGGTAAAGCTACCACAAACACTGAATTTTTAACTAACGGATTGACCTCTAGTTTTTTAGAAGAATTACGTGAATACAATCGTAAAAATAATGGTTTTAATGCCAATGCAGGTATAGAATTTTTTATTGACGATAAAAGCAACATCACAACTTCTTTTGTTTACAGAAATTCAAAGGGAGATACCGATATTAATAATTTTACTGATTATTTTGGAGCTTCAAAAGATTTTGCATACCAAAATATGCGTATAGAAAATCAGCATGAAAATGATAAAACATTAGAATTCTCTGTTAATTACACTAAGAATTTCAGTAAAGATGGTCATAAGTTAACCATAGATTTACAAGCTCAAAACTCTAATGAAGACTCAAATTCATTAATTTCTGATCAAGACCAATTACCATCATCTACAATACAATATGATAGAACTTCAACAGATGAAAGTCAGAAATCATATTTAGCAAAATTAGATTATGTATTACCAATTGGTAAAAATTCTCAATTTGAATTTGGTTATAAAAGCGATTTTTCTACTAATGATACTGATTATTTAGTAGAATATGAAGAAAATGGAACATGGATAAATGATACTAACTTTTCAAATGATTTGGTTTTTAAACAAAATATACACGCCTTATACTCACAATACGGAAGTAAGAAAGGTAAATTTTCTTATCTATTAGGATTGCGTTGGGAAATTTCAGACACCAAAATTGATCAAAAAACACAAAATGTATACACTACAAAAAGTGAAAGCGGATTTTATCCTACTGTCAATTTTAATTATGAACTAAAAGAGGATCAAAGTGTAACTTTTGGTTACAGTAAACGTTTAAGAAGACCACACGGACGTCAATTAAATCCTTTTAAAAGCAAATCGAGTGAAACAAGTATATTCGTTGGAAATATTGATTTAGATCCAACTTATTCTGATGCTTTTGATATCGGATATTTAAAAAGATGGGAAAAAGTTACTTTAAACTCTTCTGTTTATTATCAACATACAACTGGTAATTACGAGATGATTACCGAAGAAAGTGGTGATACATACAATGGTTTACCTATTTTGATTAGAACTTTTATCAACTTATCAGTTAATGATCGATATGGTTATGAACTTACCGCAAGTTACAATCCTTTAGATTGGCTAAAATTAAATGGTAGTTTCAATATGTTCCAATCTATCACAGAAGGTGATTATAACGGAAAAAAATATGACTCAAAAGATGTAAATACCATATCAAGATTTAGCTCTAGAATTACCTTACCTAAAAAGATAGATTTTCAAACAACTTTAATGTATAGAGGACCACAAGAAGGCGCTTTTAGTTCATCAAAAGGAATGTTTTCTGCAAACGTCGCTTTTAGCAAAGAGGTCATGAAAGACAATGGTACACTGTCATTTAATATTAGTGATGTATTCAATACACGTAAACGTCAAATGTCATCTACTACTGATAGAACTATTACCGACAGTGAGTTTCAATGGAGACAAAGACAGTTTATGTTAAACTTTACCTATCGTTTCAATCAGAAAAAGAAACCTCAAAGACCTCAAAATGGAGGTGGCGGAGAAGAAGAAATAATGTTTTAAAAAGAAAAGGTCTGAAAAATTCAGACCTTTTTTTTTGATATATAATATTAATGATTTAGCTTGTAGTTTTAGAATCTTTCCCTTCAGTTAATTTTTCTTTAATAGCACCAAAAATCCAATATGGTAAAATAAAAGTCATCAACAAAATCATTAACCAAAATCCAATGGTAAAAATCATTAAAAAAGCTAAAATTCCTATAAATTGTGAAAAATCCATTTGTTATGTTTTTTATTTGTATCAAAAATAGCACTTAATATCAATTCCTACACGTAAATTTGAAATATTTTTAATTTATCTAATCATAGAATAAACTTATTAGAAATCATATCCTTAAATTTGTAAGTAAACTTTAATCTAAATTATTTAATTATATGGAATATAGAATTGAAAAAGACACGATGGGTGAAGTAAAAGTACCTGCCGCCAACTATTGGGGTGCTCAAACAGAACGTTCACGAAATAATTTCAAAATTGGACCTGCGGGATCAATGCCAATCGAAATTATTTATGCATTTGCTTATCTTAAAAAAGCTGCTGCTCATGCAAATTTTGAATTGGGAGTGCTTCCTAAAGAAAAAAGAGATATGATTTCTGAAGTTTGTGAAGAAATTTTAGAAGGGAAATTAGATAGTGAATTTCCGTTGGTTATTTGGCAGACAGGTTCAGGAACTCAAAGTAACATGAATGTTAATGAAGTTATTGCCAACAGAGCTCAGGTTTTAGGAGGAAAAAAAATAGGTGAAGATCCCATTTTAAAAGCTAATGACGATGTAAATAAATCGCAATCATCTAATGATACTTACCCTACCGGAATGCATATTGCAGCCTATAAAATGTTGATTGATGTTACGATTCCGGGAATCGAAAAATTAAGAGATACCTTACAACAAAAAGCAATAGCATTTAAAGAAGTAGTTAAAATTGGAAGAACTCATTTAATGGATGCTACTCCACTAACTTTAGGCCAGGAATTTTCTGGTTATGTTTCTCAATTAAACCACGGCTTAAAAGCCTTGAAAAACACTTTACCTCATTTGTCTGAATTGGCGCTTGGCGGTACTGCTGTTGGAACCGGTTTAAATACACCTAAAGGTTATGATGTTTTGGTAGCTCAAAAAATTGCAGAATTTACCAATCTACCATTTATAACAGCCGAAAATAAATTTGAAGCTTTGGCGGCTCATGATGCTTTTGTAGAATCACATGGAGCCTTAAAACAATTAGCTGTTTCTTTAAATAAAATTGCCAATGATATAAGATTATTAGCTTCAGGTCCTAGATCTGGAATTGGAGAATTAATTATTCCAGAAAATGAACCGGGTTCATCTATTATGCCAGGAAAAGTAAATCCTACTCAGCCGGAAGCATTAACAATGGTTTGTGCTCAGGTTATGGGTAATGATGTTGCCATTACGATTGCAGGAACTCAAGGTCATTTTGAATTAAATGTATTTAAACCAATTATGGCTGTAAATTTCTTACAATCTGCACGTTTAATTGGAGATGCTTGTGTTTCATTTAATGATAATTGCGCTATAGGAATTGAACCGAATCATGCTAGAATTAACGAATTAGTTAACAATTCATTAATGTTAGTGACTGCTTTAAATACTAAAATTGGTTATTATAAAGCAGCAGAAATAGCACAAACTGCGCACAAAAACGGCACTACTTTAAAAGAAGAAGCTATCCGATTAGGTTATGTAACTTCTGAAGAATATGATCAATGTGTGGTTCCTGCAGATATGACAGGAAGTTTAAAATAAATAATAATATTACTCAAAAAATAAACCCGCAAATTGCGGGTTTATTTTATTATGATTCCATCAATAAATTATAGGATTGTTTAGCAATTTCAACTTCTTCATTAGTTGGAATAATCAATACTTTAACGCTCGATTGATCATCGTGAATTTCAGTTAATTTTCTTGCTTTAACATGATTTTTTTCAGCATCAAGCGAAACACCTAAATACTCTAAATCTTTGCAAATCAAACTTCTAAGTATATAAGAATTCTCCCCTACTCCAGCCGTAAAAATTAGGGCATCTAATCCATTCATGATTGCTGTAAAAGAACCGATATATTTTTTTATGCGATAAGCATTCATGTCTAGGGCTAACTGACAATTTACATCGCCATTATCAGCACGTTCTTCAATATCACGCAAATCACTAAAACCGGTAAGGCCTAACATACCACTTTCTTTTTGAAGTAAATTATTGACCTGATCAATCGTATAACCCAAATTATTGACCATATAAAATATAACCGATTGGTCTATATCACCACTTCTGGTACCCATCATCAATCCGTTCATTGGTCCGAAACCTAACGAATGATCAACACTTTTACCATCTTTTACCGCTGTCATACTACATCCATTACCTAAATGAATGGTGATTAGTTTAGATGATTTTACGCCTAAATATTCAATAGCTTTTTCTGAAACATATTTATGAGATGTTCCATGAAATCCGTAAACACGAATTTTATCTTCATCTAAAAATTTATTAGGAATAGCATATTTATAAGCAACTGTTGGTATGGTTTGGTGAAATGCGGTATCAAATACGGCTATTTGTTTTGCTGTAGGAAAAATTTCTTCAGCAACTTCTATACCTTCATAATTAGGAGGATTGTGTAAAGGTGCTAAAAAGAAAAATTCACGAATTTTATCTTTCACTTTTTGGTCGATAACTACGGTTTTTGAAAAAGTACTTCCACCGTGTACAACTCTATGTCCAACTGCATCAATTTCAGAGGTTGATTTAATTACACCAATTTCTTCATTCATTAAAACTTGTGCAATTTTTTCTAAACCCACTTTATGGTTGTTGATTTCAACAACTTCTTCAATTTTATGTTGATCTGTTTTGTAATTCAATTTAGAGTTTTCCAATCCTATTCTTTCTACCATCCCACTGCACAAGACTGCAGTAGAAGGCATTTCTATTAATTGATATTTGATGGAGGAACTTCCGGAGTTAATAATTAAAATTTTCATTAGTTTATATTTATTGTTTAGTTCGACAAGCTAGCTCACTATAAATTTTATTTGCCAGATAGAATGCCCATAATCACAACCATGTGTGTTTATTAAAATTATCATGAGCGTTTCACTATTATATTATTTTAAAGTCCTTGCGCTTGAATAGCTGTTATTATTACGGTATTAAATATATCTTCTGTAGTACATCCTCTACTTAAATCATTTACAGGTTTATTGAGTCCTTGAAGCATGGGTCCAATAGCTAGAGCTCCGGTTTCTCTTTGTACAGCTTTATAAGTATTATTTCCTGTATTTAAATCGGGAAAAATTAAAACAGATGCTTGTCCGGCTACTTCAGAATTTGGTAATTTACTTTTACCTACTTTCATATCTACTGCTGCATCATACTGTATAGGTCCTTCAATTTTAAGTTCCGGACGTAAATTCTTAACAATTTCTGTTGCTTTTCTAACTTTATCTACTTCTTCTCCTTGTCCTGATGTTCCAGATGAATAAGATAACATGGCTATTTTAGGTTCTATTCCAAAAGCAATGGTAGAATCTGCAGAAGAGATTGCTATCTCTGCTAATTCTTCCGCAGTTGGATTAGGATTTATGGCACAATCACCAAAAACAGAAACCCTATCTTCTAAACACATAAAAAATATGGATGAAACAATAGAAGTATTAGGTTTTGTTTTAATAAATTGAAGTGCTGGTTTAATGGTATGTTGGGTAGTATGAACCGCACCAGAAACCATCCCGTCTGCCAAATTTAAATGCACCATCATGGTTCCAAAATAGGAAACATCTGTCATTAAATCACGAGCCATTTCTAAATTTACCTTTTTATGTTTTCTTAATTCATAAAAAGTTTGTGCAAACATTTCGTAATGCTCAGATTCAATAGGTTTGATAATTTTAGCTTTTTTAGGCACTAAAACAAGTCCTAATTCAGCACATTTAGCCTCTATTTCTTTTCTATTTCCTAATAAAGTAATATCTACAACTTCTTGTAAGAGTAAACGTTCTGATGCTAATAAGACTCTTTCATCATTTCCTTCAGGTAAAACAATGTGTTTTCTTGCTTTTTTGGCTCGTTTTAAAAGATTGTATTGAAACATTCTTGGGGTAACACCCTCAGGCACAAAAGTGATTAATCTATTAGCTAATTTTTCTACCGCTACATAATTTTCAAATACATTTACTGAGGTGATAATTTTTTGGGTATTGCCAGCATAAATTTTAGATTTAATATTTCCTATTAAATTAGTAACATTAAAAGTCCCTTCTTCAACGGCAATAATAGGTACAATTTGATGTAAACCTCTTATCAATTTTAAGATAGATTCTTCTGGAATGATATTTCCGGTTAAAACAATTCCTGAAATGCTCGGATAATTAGCAGAAATATGAGCCTGTAATGCTCCTAAAATAATATCAGCTCTATCTCCGGGAGTTATAACCAAGACATTTTCTTGTATATGATTTAAATAATTATGCAACTGCATTGCTCCAACAGCTTTGGGTCCTGTTTGATTATTTAAATATTCTTCGCCAAACAATACCTTTCCGTTTAATTCCTCCAAAATCTCCCTCATGGTTGGATGATCTAAAGTCTCAATTAAAGGAATTACATTAACTAGTACATTATCTGGAAGATATTCCATTAAACTATTTCTGACTAACTCAATATTTTGATATTGAACTTTATTGGCAAAAACACCTAGAACCTCAACTTCTTTGGCTTTGAAAGAGTCATAAGCCAAATATAGATTTTCTAAAAAACCATCTAAGGTTTTCCCTACACCACTTTCTACAATCAAGGTAGGAATTCCCAAATTTTTGGCTATTAAGACATTTAAATCAAGTTCTATAACAGTTCCTTCACCGGCAAAATCAGTACCTTCAACTAAAACAAAATCAAATTTATCTTCTAAATTTTTAAATTTTTCAATAATGGTATCAATAATTTCTCCAACCTTACCTTTATTTTTTTTCTTGATAATTTTACTTCGCGTAAAAGCATAAGCCTCATCATAGGTCATATCAAGATTAAAATGGGATAAAATAGTTTCAACATGATTGTCTTTTTTACCTTCTTCAACATCATTGATAATTGGTCTGAAATAACCAACTCTGGCAGTTTTACCGAGTAACAAACTCATCAATCCGATGGCAACAATTGATTTTCCGCTATGAGGTTCGCTTGTTGCTATAAATATAGCTTTATTCATTTTTGAAATTTTATGCAAAATTACGGCATATTTTAATGATTTTGAAATAAAATAACATCTATTTTAACTAAAAAAATGATATTAATAATAATAAAGTTTATTAAATGAATATTCAATAATAAGCAGTTTTTAAATATCTTTACCTCATCAAAAAAAGAGTGAAAATGTTATTACTTATCAAAAATATACAAGAGTTAATCCAAGTACGAAGCATGGAAGTGTCTTTTTTAAAAGGTGATAAAATGAAAGAACTTCCTACCCTAAAAAATGCATTTTTATTAATTGAGAATGAAATTATTAAGGATTTTGGGGTTATGAGCCAATGTCCAAATATCAATGTCAACCAAACGATTGACGCCACCAATAAAACGGTTTTACCAACTTGGTGTGATGCTCATACACACCTTGTTTATGCAGGAAATAGAGTGCAAGAATTTGTTGATAAGATAAACGGACTGAGTTATGAAGAAATTGCAAATCGTGGTGGTGGCATTCTAAACTCTTCAAAAAAATTAAATGAAAGCTCTGAAGAACAATTATATCAGGAATCAAAAAAGAGATTAGAAGAGATCATGAAATTAGGTACAGGTGCAGTAGAAATTAAATCGGGTTACGGTCTATGTACTGATGGTGAATTAAAAATGTTGCGCGTTATTAAAAAATTGAAAGAAAATTATCCCATAGCAATTAAGTCAACTTTTTTGGGCGCTCATGCATTACCATTTGAGTTTAAAAATAATAAAGATGCTTATATCAATTTAATTATTGACGAAATACTTCCAAAAGTTACTGATGAAAATTTAGCTGATTTTATTGATGTTTTCTGTGAGACTGGTTATTTTACAGTTGAAGATACCGTAAAAATTATGGAAGCCGGTGCTCAATATGGATTGATTCCTAAAATTCATGTCAATCAATTTACATCAATTGGCGGAATTGAAGCAAGTGTTCATCACAAAGCTTTGTCGGTTGATCATTTAGAAGAAATGACCGATAATGATATTGAGGCTCTAAAAAACGCATCTACAATGCCTATTGCATTGCCTAGCTGTTCTTATTATTTGGGGATTCCTTATACTCCTGCTCGCAAAATGCTCAATGCAGGATTACCATTAGCTTTGGCTTCAGATTACAATCCGGGTTCTACTCCATCAGGAAATATGAATTTTGTGGTATCAACAGCCTGTATAAAAATGAAAATGACTCCAGAAGAAGCCATAAATGCAGCAACAATTAACGGAGCATATGCCATGGGATTAGAAAAAACACATGGAAGTATTACCATTGGCAAAAAAGCGAATATCATCATCACAAAAGAAATTCCGAGTTATGTATATTTACCTTATGCTTTTGGCAGCAATAATATTGATATGGTAATTATTAACGGAAAAGTGATTTAGTTATTTGTCGGATACATTTAATTATAATTATAAAATCCAAGTTTAAACTCCAATTTTGAGCATAATCTAAATTTAGTTGCACTTTTTGGGGCCAAATAGTTGTCAGATAATATTCTTTAGCATCAACTTCTTTAGACAGCAAATCATCTTCATTAAGATAGGCTAATGTGGCACTACTAACCAATCCAGGTTTCATTTGAAAAATGAGTTTTTGTGCTTCAGTTAAATAATTTAACATGGCTTCAACATCAGGTCTTGGGCCAACAACACTCATATTTCCAATTAAAACATTAAAAAATTGAGGTAATTCATCAAGTTTATATCGTCTTAAAAAATGACCAAATTTTGTTATTCGATGATCATCTAAAGAAGTGAAAGTATTGATATCATGGTTAATTCTCATACTTCTAATCTTCAATAAATAAAAAGGTTTTTGAAATTGACCAATTCTTTTTTGAACATAAATTCCAAATGATTGAGTAGAAAAACTGGCAATTATCACTAAAACAAAAATAGGAATCATACAAATTACGATTCCTATACTTGCGATAATAATATCAAATATTCTCTTTGTTATTTTCTGTTTATTTGAGATCATTGGTATTACTTTGATAAATACGCTCTATTATGTCAACCACTTTCATACCTTCTAAAACATTGGTAGTAATTGGCTTCTTACCGTGTAAAACATCAACCACATTCTGAATTACGTAATGATGATTTTGAGCAGATCCTTTATAAGCTCCGTAATCATTTCCAGGATTTGTAGGCTCTAATACTGGAAGTTCATAATCTTTAACATGACAATATTCTACTTCATTCATATATTGACCGCCAATTTTGATAGCTCCTTTTTCTGCAATAATAGTCATAGAACTTTCCAAATTTTTATTCCAAACAGCCGTTGAATAATTTAAACTTCCCATTCCGCCATTGACAAAATCAAAAGAAACAATTCCGGAATCTTCAAAATCAGTCAATTCTTGGTGATTAAAATCTGTCATTTTTGCATTGATATTTTTGATATCACCAAAAAGCCAATACATAATATCAATAAAATGCGAAAACTGAGTAAAAAGTGTGCCTCCATCTAATTTTTTATCACCATGCCAATTTTTTCTGGTATAATAACGCTCATCACGATTCCAAAAACAATTGATGTGAACCGTATAAATCTCTCCTAAAATATTTTCATCAATTAAATTTTTAATCCATACTGATGGTGGTGAATATCGATTTTGCATCACTGCAAAAACATGTTTTGAAACATTTAAGGCTTTAAATATCACTTTTTCAGCATCGAGTTTTGTCAATGCAATAGGTTTTTCTACAACAACATGATGCTTGGTTTCAAGACTTTTTATAGCTTGTGAAGCATGAAATCCGTTTGGAGTTGCAATTGTAATTACATCTGTTTCTACACCACTACTTAAAAAATCATCTAAACTTTTAAAGAATGGCGCCGAAAAAATATCAAGAGATAATTCTTCTTTAGGTTTTATATCAACTAATGCTACTAATTCTGTTTCGGGATTTCTGTCAATCATTTCGGCATGACGTTTCCCTATATGCCCACATCCTATTACAGCAAATTTAATTGCTCTGTCTTTTATCAACTGCATTTTTATTTCTTGTTAAATATCTGTTTAATTATTGATCTTTTTGTTGCTCTATTTTCGGTATAATTACCATAGCCGTAACCATAGCCATAGCCATAACCATAGCCATAACTATATCCATATTTTGATTTTAGTTTAAATTCATTTAGAATGAAACTTACATTTTTAATTTCCTGTCGGTAATATTTGTTATTAATTATTTTCAACATTTCTCTTTTAGTAAATGCGTGTCGAAGCACATATAATGTTGTATCAGAGAATCTTAACAAATCATTAGCATCCGATACTAAACCAATTGGTGGTGAATCTATAATTACATAATCGTACTTTTCTTTCAAAAACTTCATCAACTCAACTGTTGCTGGTTTTAAAATTAATTCTGATGGATTTGGAGGCACCGGACCCGACGTAATTACATCTAGATTTTCTATGGATGTTTTTTTTATGATGTCTTCCAAATTATCTTGACCTATCAAATAACTAGATATTCCTTTGTCGTTTAATAAATCAAAATCTTTATGAATTTTAGGTTTTCTTAAATCTAAACCAACTAAAACTGTTTTCTTTCCTCCCATAGCCAAAACAGATGCCAAATTCATAGAAACAAAGGTTTTTCCTTCACCTCCAACAGATGAGGTTACTAAAATAACTTTAGATTCTTGATACTTTTCTCTATCAAACAAAAACTGAATATTCGATCTTAATGCTCTAAATGATTCTGCTATAGAAGATTTTGGATTGGAATAAACTGTTAAATTGGTTTTCTCAGTATTAACTCCAATTACACCAATTACCGGAATTAGAGTAAGTGATTCTATTTCTTCAACTGTATAAATTTTAGAATCAATCAAATCTATAGCTACAATAACAAATATCGGAATTAATGTACCTAAAAGTAAGGCTAGTAAATAATTAAATTGTGTACGCGGCAAAGAAGATCCTTGACCAACATCTTTCGCTTTATCTAAAACTGTTATATCTGAAACACTTGCCGCAATTGCAATACTAGCCTCATAACGCTTTTGCATTAAGAAAATATAATTAGACTCCGTCAATTCATATTTTCGTTGATAATTTAATAATTTTTGTTCTTTTTTTGGAAGAGATGCTAATTTAGAGCCATATGTTCCAATTCTTTTATTGATGTTGTTAACATTAACTTGGACTGTATTTTTTAAAGATGTTAAATTTTCTAGAAGCACATTTTTAGTTGTTTCTATTTCCTGATTAACAGCAATATATGAAGGATGTGTAACCGTAACATTTTTTGATAATTGCTCTTTTTTTATAGATAATTCTGTAAGTTTTGAAACTGCACTAGAAATAGATGCATCCTCCATATTAATGATAGCAGGAGCAGGAATTTTGGTAAAATCCTTAGAAGTAAGAATATATTTTTCAAGATTATTAAAATACTGAAGTCTGTCATTTAACTGTTGATACAATTTATCTAAACCTTTTGTTTCAGCAAAAATGGCACTACCTTCAGCAGATAAATCGTAAATAGCATTTTGCTCTTTAAAATTTCCAATATTGCGCTCTAAACTCTTTAAGCTATCAGATGCTGATGCAAATTGTAGATCTATGAATTCTCTTGTACTATAGGCAAAATTTGTTTTATCTCTCAATTCATCTTCAGCCAAAACTTCGATTGTTTTATTTAGATAATCTACTAAACGACTTTTATTTGAACCCATTAAAGATATTTCTAACAGAGAAGTCCCTGAAACAGCAGAAGTTCTAATACCTTGATATTTAGAAACAACTGAGTCTACCATATTGAATTTAATAAAATATGTTTTTGGATCTCCTATAAAATCTTTATTTTCTATCAATTTTAGATTTAAAAAAGGAAAATTAAGTTGAACTCCTAATTGAGCATTAACCGTAAATTCCTCATTTTTTGGCTGATAAAAATCAGAAACGTTTGTTTCGTAATTAAAGGTTGATTGTTTTTTTCTATCAGGAAATGATATTGAAAGTCTATAATTTTTATCATCAAAAAACTCAACTTTAATCAATGAGTTGAGAATTTGAGGTTGACTTTCATCCAATTCAATTATAAAAGGAGTTTTCCCATATACATCTTCCATTCTAAATCTTCCCTCTTCAAGATAATCAACATAAAATTGCATTTTTCTTACAACTTTCTCATTGTGAGTTCTTGAGTTTAATACTTTTCTAATACCTTCAACTTTATCGCTAACTCCTCCCCAATTAAAAGCAATATTTGTACCACCAGAAAATAAAGGATTTTGTTTCTCTTTTACTGAAATTACGGTTTCTAATCCATAAACTTTTTGAGTAGAAATATTGATATAATAGGCATAAGCTAAAGCAATTGGAATCGTAATTAAAAACCATATCCAATTAGAAAAAATTTTAAAAATATAATGTCTAATATCTGTAATTGGATCTGAAATTTTACTTCGTTCTTTATCTTGCTGAATCATAAAGCATTAAAGATTTTTAATTAAAATAACTGAACTAGCTATAAATGATAATATAGAAATAAAAGTTCCGAAAGTTTGTAATCCGTTGGTTCCTGTTCCCCATACTTTTTGAGGTAACGGACTCACATAAATTACATCGTTTGGCTGAATATAAAAGTGCTCTGAATTAAAAATTGAAATATCGGTTAAATCCAATGAAAATTTCTGAACTCCATCTAATGTTTTTCTAATAATTAGAACCTCTTTTCTATTTCCCATATCTTTAATTTCACCGGCATTTGCAATCGCTTCAACTATAGTTACTTGATTTTGCATCAAATTTTTTGTACCAGGAGCACCAACTTCTCCAGTTATGGTATATCTTATTCCTGCTAATTTTAAAGTAACAAATAAGGCTTTGGAGTCTTTAAAATAAGTGGTTAACTCTTGTTCAATTTTTTCTCTTGCTTCTTTTTCTGTGTATCCTAAAACATTTACTTCACCTAAATAAGGAATTCTAATATTTCCATGTCTATCAACAGTATAACCTTCAGAATCTCCTTGGGTAGAGGCTTTAAATAAGGAAACTATAGCTTCATCTTCAGCTTTAATATTTAAAGTTACAACATCATTAATTTGTAATCTGTAGGGTTGATTTGCTAATTTATAAATTTCTGTCTTAGCAACAGGATCTCCCTGAAAATAGGTAATTTGCTTTTTGGATAAACAAGATGAAAATAGACCAAATAATATTAAAACAATGAATACTTTTTTCATATGGGAATATTTTATTTATTTAGTTCGACAAGCTCACTATAAATTTTATTGGTCATATGGAATACGCTAGTTTGATGAATATTTTCAATCGTATTTGTGTTTTTGCAAACATGGCTATTTCATAACTCTATTAACTTATTCACAAATATAGCTGTTAATGATAAATTTCAACATTTTTTCTTATAAATTCGTGCTAAAATTTAAGGTGATTAAAAAGTTAACAGCATATATTTCTTTTCTACTAAAATCTAGCAATGAACACGGAGTTCATTCTCCCTTTGTATACAAATTAGTTACAGCGTGTTTTTATTCACCGACCAATCCGGCATACGTAAATGCTTTTTTGAAATACAAGAATGAACTTATTCATAATAAAAAAGAAATTGTTATTGCTGATTTTGGTGCAGGTTCCAACTATTTTAAAGGAAATACAAGAAGTATTAATGCAATTGCCCAAAATGCAGGTATTTCTACAAAAAGAGCTCGTTTATTAATCAGATTTGTTCAATATTTCAAACCTCAAAATATTTTGGAAATAGGAACTTCTCTAGGTCTTTCTACCTATTGTTTACATTTAGGAAATCCTAAAGCAGCTATTACAACTTTAGAAGGATGCCAAGAAACAGCAAAAGTTGCAAGATCTCAATTTAAAAATTTTAATTTTCATCCAACATTAATAAGTAGAAATTTTAAAGAATCACTTCCAACAGTGCTACAAAACAATCAGTTCGATTTAATTTATATCGATGGAAACCATCAAAAAGAGGCTACAATTTCTTATTTTGAACAATGTTTAACATCCATTCATAATGATTCAATTATTATCTTTGATGATATTCATTGGTCAACGGGAATGAAAGAAGCATGGGAAATAATAAGCAAAAACAAACAAGTTACTGTTAGTATAGATACTTTTCAATGGGGAATTGTATTTTTTAGAAAAGAACAAGAAAAAGAACATTTTATAATTAGATTTTAGAAGTTAGAAGTTTTAACTTTCAACATTTTAACTTTTTAACATTCAAACTTTCAACATTTTAACTTTCAACATTTTAACTTTTTAACATTCAAACTTTCAACATTTTAACTTTTTAACATTCAACATTTTAACTTTTAATCTTTTAATCATTGAATAAAAAAATGAAAATATACACTAAAACAGGCGACAAAGGAAAAACATCCTTAATTGGAGGCAAAAGAGTTTCAAAAGCTGACTTAAGAATTGAAACTTACGGTACCATTGATGAATTAAATTCTTTTATAGGTTTATTAAGAGATCAATCTATTGATTTACATATAAAAAATACACTTTTAACCATTCAAAACAACTTATTTTCTATTGGAACTTTATTAGCGATTGATCCTGAAAACAAAAAATTACAATCAAAAGACAATCCATATACCAATTTAAATATTTCTGATAATGATATTTCAGTTTTAGAAAGTGAAATGGATAGTTTTAATGAAAATCTTCCAGAATTAGCTCATTTCATTTTACCGGGCGGACATCCTACTGTGTCAATTTGTCATATCTGCAGAACTACTTGTCGCAAAGCAGAACGCTATTGTGTAGCTGTAAATGAGCAATCTAATGTTTCAGAACATATCATCATTTACTTAAATCGTTTATCAGATTATTTCTTTGTATTGGCACGAAAATTGTCCCATGATTTAGGAGTTTCTGAAATAAAATGGGAACCAAAAAACAAATAAGTTCTTTTACATTAAAATATTTATTTTAAATAACTTGACTATATCATTTATATTTTTATTTTTGCAGAAAATTTAACTTATTAGGCTATGTATTGGACATTAGAATTAGCATCCTATTTAGCAGATGCTCCTTGGCCAGCAACAAAAGACGAATTGATAGATTATGCTATTCGTACTGGTGCACCGCTTGAAGTTGCTGAAAATCTTCAAGAACTTGAAGATGAAGACGAAATTTACGAATCAATTACAGAGATTTGGTCTGACTACCCTACAGATGAAGATTATCTGTGGAATGAGGATGAATACTAACATACTGTAAATAAAAAAGAATTATAAAAGTCTCCCTAGAGGCTTTTTTTTTGTTTAAATTTGAAGCTCGAATTAAAGCCATATACAATGAAATAGCCATATTTTAAAAAGATACATTTTAATGAAGTTGGCTTACCTTAAATTGACAAATAAAAAAACAGTAAATATCTACTTATGAGTTTATTAAATTCTGTATTAAAATTATTTCTTGGAGATAAGAAAAAAAGAGACTTAAAAGATTTACAACCAATTGTAGATCGTGTACATTCTTTTGAAAATGAAATTGCATTGCTAACTGATGATGAACTTCGTCAGAAAACATTAGATTTTAGGCAAGAAATTAAAGATAACAACAAAATATTTCTCGATCAAATAGAAGCGCTCACAGAGGAGTCTAAAATTGCAGATGTTTCAAAAAAAGAAGATATCTACAATGAAATTGATCGTTTAGAAAAGGAAATTTATATTGAGACCGAAAAAACCCTTAATAAAATTCAACCAATTGCATTTGCTGTTGTTAAAGAAACTGCTAAACGATTTACCAAAAACAAAACTATTTCAGTTACAGCATCAGCTTTTGACAGAGAACTTTCTGCAAAACGTGATTTTGTAACTTTAGAAGGAGACAAAGCTATCTACAAAAATTCATGGGATGCCGCAGGCAAACCTATTGTTTGGGACATGATTCATTACGATGTTCAATTAATTGGTGGGGCTGTTTTACATCATGGTAAAATTGCTGAGATGATGACTGGAGAAGGAAAAACATTGGTTGCTACACTTCCTCTTTATTTAAATGCACTACCCGGTAAAGGAGTTCACGTTGTTACCGTAAATGATTATTTAGCTAAAAGGGATGCCGCTTGGATGGGGCCCATTTTTGAATTTCATCAATTAAGAGTTGATTGTATAGACCATCATCAACCTAATTCAGCAGAAAGAAGAGCTGCTTATAATGCAGATATCACTTATGGAACCAACAATGAATTTGGTTTCGACTATCTGCGTGATAATATGTCACATGCACCAAATGATTTGGTTCAACGTCCACACAACTATGCAATTGTAGATGAGGTGGACTCTGTTTTAATTGATGACGCCAGAACTCCGTTAATTATTTCTGGAGCCACACCACAAGGAGATCGACATGAATTTAATGAACTTAAACCTAAAGTTGAAAAAATTGTCCAAACTCAAAATTCTTATTTAATAAGTGTTTTAGCAGATGCCAAAAAATTAATTGAAGAAGGAGATCACAAAGAAGGGGGAATCAAATTATTAAGAGTTTACAGAGGTTTACCAAAAAATAAAGCATTAATCAAATTTTTGAGTCAGGAAGGAATTCGTCAATTACTTCAAAAAACAGAAGCTCATTTTATGCAAGACAATTACAAAGAAATGCATGTAATTGATGCTGAATTATTCTTTGTTATTGATGAAAAAAATAATTCTATTGAATTAACTGACAAAGGTATTGCTCAATTATCATCAGGTGATAATGATCCAAACTTTTTTGTACTTCCAGATATTGGTGTTCTTATCGGTCAATTAGATGCTTCTGATTTGCCACCCTTAGAATTAGCGCAGAAAAAAGAAGAATTATATCGTGATTTTAGTATCAAAAGTGAGCGAATTCATACCCTAAATCAATTATTAAAAGCATACACTTTATTTGAAAAAGATGTTGAGTATGTAATGATGGATGGTGCTGTTAAAATTGTTGATGAGCAAACAGGTCGTATCATGGAAGGTCGCCGTTATTCTGATGGATTGCACCAAGCTATTGAGGCCAAAGAAAATGTAAAAATTGAAGACGCTACTCAAACTTACGCCACTATTACGCTTCAAAATTATTTCAGAATGTACAAGAAATTGTCCGGTATGACTGGTACTGCAGTAACTGAAGCGGGAGAATTTTGGGAAATTTATAAATTAGATGTTGTTGAAATACCAACAAATAAACCTCTTTCAAGAATTGATCATGAAGATTTAGTTTACAAAACTAAACGTGAAAAATACAATGCAGTTATAGATGAAATTGCCAAATTGGTAAATCAAGGCAGACCAGTTTTAGTGGGTACCACCAATGTTGAAATTTCTGAATTATTAAGCAGAATGCTCAACTTACGCAAAATTCAACATAATGTTTTAAATGCCAAATTACATAAAAAAGAAGCTGATATAGTTGCAGAAGCCGGAAATCCGGGAGTTGTTACCATAGCCACCAATATGGCGGGTCGTGGTACAGACATCAAGCTTTCTGAGGAAGTTAAAAAAGCAGGAGGTTTGGCAATTATCGGTACTGAACGACATGATTCTAGACGTGTAGACAGACAGTTAAGAGGTCGATCTGGTAGACAAGGAGATGTTGGTTCAACTCAATTTTACGTTTCTTTAGAAGATAACTTAATGCGATTATTTGGATCTGAACGTATCGCAAAAATGATGGACAGAATGGGAATTCAAGAAGGCGAAGTAATTCAGCATTCTATGATTACCAAATCTATTGAACGTGCTCAGAAAAAAGTAGAAGAAAATAACTACGGAGTTCGTAAGCGTTTATTA
>JAMPYA010000012.1 GCA_023700885.1 Flavobacteriaceae bacterium | reverse complement strand
ATGAAATTATTCCTATCGAAGGAAATCCAATGCGATTTGGGGGCTGGTGTACAACGGCAGATTTAGCCTATTATGCATTCGGGATTAATGCATATGAATTATATCAAAATCAACAAAAGCCTAATTGGGATCATATATTAAATTTAATGAATAATGATTATTATGGTTTAGTAATTTTAGATAATTCAACCGGAATTAAAGCCGAAAATATTGCAGCGTTTGATTACAATAAACTGTTATCAAAATTTGAAAAACCCTTAGAATTAAGAAAAGTGGATGTCAATCAGTTTCCTTTATTCGGTTATTTTTATGCCCAAACGCGGGCTGCTAATTTTGAAGAATTGTCAGCAATGTTATCTAACAATTTAGCAGAATTTGTAGTAGAAAAAGCGCCTTAAATATTTCTTTTTTCGAGAAGTTGATCAATTATTTTTACCACTTTTTTAAACCGATTAATGGTATCTCCGGTCAATAAAACATAGGGTCTGTTATAATTGATAAGTGCATTTTCAAAGGCATTGAACATGTCTTGGCGTTGTTTTGGATCGGGTCTATCGCGTAAATCATCCTTTTCCCAAGGAATATCAATAGAGGTAAGTAAATATAAATTATAGGTGTTAGCCATTGCGGCCTCTTCTAAAATTGGATCCACAAAATTCCCATAATAGGTTTGTGAATACACCATAGTTTCTAAAATGTCAGTATCGCAAATAAGCAATTTTTTAACCTTTTTGGCAAGTTCATTTTCAAGTTTTATTTGTCCGATAGCTATCGGAATTAAATCATGTGATTCACACGTTTTTTGCTCTAAATCCCATTTATTTTGTAAATATTCTCGAGCATATTCGGGTACCCATTCTGTTTTATAATGGTTAGCTAATAGTTTTGAAAGAGTGGTTTTTCCAGTTGATTCCGGCCCAAATAACACTATTTTTATAATGTTAGAAGGTTCTTGTTTAAGCTTTTCTTCCATTCGATATAACCGTAATAAGCAATAATTAAAAATATAAAATATTGAATACTTGTTAAAGTATAACCTTTAAAAAAGTATAAAGGAACAGAAATGATATCACCAATAATCCAAAAAATCCAGTTTTCTATTTTTTTACGCGCCATCAACCACATTCCTGCAAAGAAAATAGCGGTAGTTAAAGTATCAACATAAGCAGTCCATGTATTGAATTTATCAAAATAACTATAAACCAAAACTACAAATATAAATGAGCTTATAAATATTCCAACTGATACGAACTTTTCTTGATTGGATGTTTTTGTAATTGGTGTAAAATGAGTTTGATCTACTTTACGAGTCCAAATATACCAACCATAAATGCTCATCATAAAATAATAAGCGTTTATGAGCATATCACCTAATAATTCCCATTTAAATAATAAATACACAAAAATTAACGTACTAATAATACCTGTAGGATACACTAATATATTTTCTTTTTTGGCATACCAAACACTTAATAATCCAAAAAAGACCGCAATGGCTTCTAAAACAATTTCAATGGTTTTGTAGCCGTAGTATTGTTCAAAAAAGAAATTAAAAACTTGGCTTATAGGCTCCACGGTCTCCTTTTATAATTTTTAAGATAAATAGACAATGATCTTCATTTAGAAAAGTTTCGTGTATATTTTCTTGAATCCAACTCATTACTTCGTTGTAATCACCATAAACTTGAGTGCTTAAAGGATTTTCTATGGTTGTAAATCCGGAAGTTCGCAATTTTTTAATGAAATCTTTAATTGGGTTTTCAAAATCTTTGTGTAATGGGTATAAACTAATATCTATTGATACATTCATAATTGTAAATTGTTAAAAAGGTTATTATTTTTTTCAAAAGCCGTTCCTATTACAACAATAGTTGCGCCATTTTTGTAAGCATCATTTATTTGTTCTTTTGTTTTGATGCCTCCGCCTACAATTATTGGAAGCGAACAATGATTTGTAACAAGTTGAATTAATTCAGCAGGAACTGTATGTAGAGCTCCACTTCCACCATCTAAATAAATAAGTTGATGACCCATCATTTCTCCTGCTAAAGCTGTTGCCATAGCAATTTCTGGTTTGTGACGCGGAATTGGTTTTGTATTACTTATATAAGATGCGGTTGTTTCACGTCCACTTTCTATGAGTAAATAACTTGTAGATAAAATTTCTAATGTACTATCTTTTAAAAGTGGAGCTGCAATGACTTGATTTCCAATTAAAAACTCAGGATTTCGTCCTGAAATTAAAGATAGAAATAAAATTCCATCAGCTTTATCACTTATTTGAATGGCATTACCAGGGAATAGAATAACAGGTAAATGGGTGTTGATTTTTACATTTTGAACAAATTCATCTAATATATTTTTAAACAACAAACTTCCGCCAATAAAAATTAAATTGGCTCCACTTTCATTAATTTTTTGAACTACAGAAGGAATTGTTTCTACTGATATTTTATCAGGATCTAATAAAATAGCCAATAATTTTTGATTATTTTTTTTTGCTTTTTGAATATATTTTAAAATAGAATTTTTCTTCATAAGTTAAAAAGCATAAACTAAAGTGAAATTTTCTAATTGTTCAAAGTATATATCATAAACTTCAAAAAAGTTATCTTTTTTAATCCATCCGCGAGTTTGTTTATCTGATAATTTAAAAGGTTCAATGGGTAAATGATGTTTAAATAGTAGTCCACCATCAGGATGAATTTTATAAAGTGATTCTTTTGCTCCCCAGATAACAGTCAGTTGTTCAACAATATTAGGTTCGTTTATAAAATTACACTCATCAGCAATAAACTTGGATGCAATTTTAATAATTTTAGGTCGATTCATTTCAATATCAATCCCAGCTTCATAATCACTTACGATAACTGCAGAGAAAATAAATGAATGGGTAATTGAAATGTGTTTGCCGTCTTTTAAATGAGGTTTTCCGTCTTCTGTATAAAACAAATCACAATCCTCATATCCGATATTTTTTAATAAATGTCGAATACTTAAATATCCTTTTTGATGAATTTCAGACCGCATATTTAAAATTCTATTAACACTATTCTGAGTTAGTGAAATTCCTTGATGTAATTCATCCAAAGATTCTTCTATTTTCCACACAATCACAGTAGTGTATTCAGATAACTTTATGGTTTTATAAATTGGCATGCCGATTTCTCAAAGGTATTTTGTAATTTTGCACTAAATTTAATCACAAATATAAGAATATGAGTACAGAAACATCGACCTATGTAAAATATAAGGTGAAAGATATCAACTTAGCAGCTTGGGGAAGAAAGGAAATTCATTTGGCCGAAGCAGAAATGCCTGGGCTAATGAGTTTAAGAAAAGAGTATGGAAGTCAGAAACCACTTAAGGGAGCTAGAATTGCTGGTTGTTTACATATGACTATTCAAACAGCAGTTTTAATTGAAACTTTAGTTGAACTAGGTGCTGAAGTAACTTGGAGTTCTTGTAATATTTTTTCAACTCAAGATCATGCGGCGGCAGCAATTGCAGCGGCTGGAATTTCAGTTTATGCTTGGAAAGGCATGAATGCTGAAGAGTTTGATTGGTGTATTGAGCAAACTTTATTTTTTGGAGAAGACAGAAAACCTTTAAACTTGATTTTGGATGATGGAGGTGATTTAACAAACATGGTATTTGATTTATATCCTGAATTAGCTAAAGGAATTAAGGGTCTATCTGAAGAAACTACTACTGGAGTTCATCGTTTATATGAGCGTATGGAAAATGGTACTCTTTTAATGCCGGCCATTAATGTGAATGACTCTGTTACTAAATCAAAATTTGATAATAAATATGGTTGTAAAGAAAGTGCTGTAGATGCTGTTCGTAGAGCAACTGATATAATGTTAGCTGGAAAACGTGTTGTGGTTTGTGGTTATGGTGATGTTGGGAAAGGTACTGCAGCTTCTTTTAGAGGTGCGGGTTCTATAGTAACAGTTACAGAAATTGATCCGATTTGTGCACTTCAGGCAGCCATGGATGGTCATGAAGTTAAAAGATTAAATACAGTAATTGCTAATGCAGATATCATAATTACAACTACTGGAAATAAAGATATTGTTACCGGTGAACATTTTACCAAAATGAAAGACAAAGCCATTGTTTGTAATATTGGGCATTTTGACAATGAAATTGATGTTGCTTGGTTAAATAAAAACTATGGACATACTAAAGTAGAAATTAAGCCTCAAGTTGATATTTACAATGTTAACGGAAAAGAAATTATTTTATTAGCAGAAGGTCGTTTAGTAAACTTAGGTTGCGCTACCGGTCACCCAAGTTTTGTAATGAGTAATTCTTTTACCAATCAAACTTTGGCTCAATTAGAATTGTGGCTAAATACAGATCAGTATGAAAATAAAGTATATACCTTACCAAAACATTTGGATGAAAAAGTAGCCAGATTACATTTAGAAAAAATTGGAGTTGAATTAGAAACACTTAGACCAGACCAAGCTGCTTATATAGGTGTAAAAGTTGAAGGCCCTTATAAACCAGATTATTACAGATACTAATCGATTAAAATAATTGTATAAATACTCCAAAAAATTAGTTTTTTGGAGTATTTTTATGCGTTGAACTGAAAGAAATATCTTTTTGTTTAGTTAATAAAAATCGAAAAATGAAAAAAAAGATCACATTAAAAGATATTGCCAATGAGTTAGGCGTTTCAATTTCTACAGTATCAAAAGCATTAAATGATAGTTTTGAGATTAGCGTTGAAACCAAAAAAAGAATTCAAGATTACGCTAAACTTCACAATTTTAAACCCAATACATTAGCAGTTAGTTTACAAACACAACGTTCTAAAACACTCGGAATTATCATTCCAAATATGCTAAATCATTTTTTTGCCATGGCTTTTAGTGGGATTGAAAAAGTTGCCAATCAAAGAGGTTATAAAATTATAACATGTATCACCAATGATTCTTATCAAAAAGAGTTAGAAACGATGGATTTGTTGGCAAATGGTAGTGATATTGACGGATTTATTTTATCGATGTCAAAAGAGACTGAAAAAAAGAATGATTTTCAACATTTTAAAAATATTATAGAAGATGGTATTCCAATCGTAATGTTTGATAGAGCAGCTGCAGAAATAAAATGTGATAAAGTTATTGTAAACGATGAGGAAGGTGCTTTTCGTGCTGTAAATCATTTAATTGAAACAGGTTGTAAAAACATCGCTTTTATTTCAACTATGCCGGATTATGCTATTGGGAAATTAAGAAAAGAAGGGTATATGAGGGCTTTAAAAAATGCTTCTATTAAAATTGATGAAGAAATGATGATTGAAGTGGAAGACTCTAAGAAATTTGAAGAAGTTATTGGAAAACTCTTTGCTAAAAAGAAAATAGATGGTGTGTTAACAACGAATGAACTATCTGCTATATCTACTATGAAAGTAGCACAAAAAAAGGGACTAATCATTCCAAAAGACATTTCAGTAATTGGATTTTCTAACGGAATTTTATCACGTCATTCAAACCCAAAATTAACAACAGTTAGTCAACATGCCGAAATTATGGGAGAAACAGCAACTCATATGTTAATTGATGCGATTGAAAAAAATAATCCGGCATACGAATCTGTTACAAAAGTGATTAAAACTACGCTTGTAGAAAGAGAATCTACAAATAAATTAGTTAAAATTATTAAATAGTTTTAATTCTTCTATCTAAATAAATCGACCCCTAAAATGGTATTCATTAGTAAAGTATTAATGTGAACTGAAGTTGTTTTTTTTAATTAATTTTACTGCATAAATTAGAAATAAAATGTACAGAATAGAAAATGATTTATTAGGCGATTTACAGGTTCCTGAAAATGCCTATTATGGAGTTCAAACTCAAAGAGCCATTGAAAATTTTTATATATCCGGAGTAAAACTAAATCAATATCCACAGTTTATTAAAGGCTTAGCTTATGTAAAATGGGCGGCTGCAGAAACCAATTTTACTTTAGGTTTATTGGATGAAAATCTTAAAAATGCAATTGTTGCTGCAGCAAAAGAAGTCATTGAAGGGAAATTTGATAGAGAATTTCCGATTGATATGATTCAGGGTGGTGCAGGTACTTCAACCAACATGAATATTAATGAAGTATTAGCCAACAGAGCTCTAGAAATCTTAGGACATCAGAAAGGAGAATATCAATTTTGCTCACCAAATGATCATGTTAATTTGTCGCAATCTACCAATGATGCTTACCCAACTGCTATAAAATTAGCAGCCATTAACTCAAATAATCAACTGATTGAGCATCTAATACTTTTAATTCAGTCTTTCCGAAATAAAGGTGAAGAATTTAGTCATGTTTTAAAAATGGGAAGAACACAATTACAAGATGCTGTTCCTATGACTTTAGGACAAGAGTTTGAAGCTTATGCAGCAAATCTAGAAGAAGAAATTGCGCGTTTAAATCAAAACTCAAATTTATTTTTAGAAATCAATATGGGAGCCACTGCTATTGGAACCGGATTGAATGCGGCACCTGGTTACGCAAAATTATGTGCAGAAAACTTAGCTAAAATTACCGGACTTCCTTTTGTGTCTGCACCCAATTTAATTGAAGCTACTCCTGATACCGGTTCCTACGTAATTTATTCGTCTGCACTTAAAAGAATGGCAATTAAGATTTCAAAAATATGTAATGACTTACGGTTACTGTCATCAGGTCCGCGATGTGGATTTAATGAAATTAATTTACCACCAATGCAACCTGGTTCTTCAATTATGCCAGGAAAAGTAAATCCTGTTATTCCAGAGGTAATGAATCAAGTATGTTTTCGTGTTATAGGAAATGATTTAACAGTAACTTTTGCTGCTGAAGCCGGACAATTACAATTGAATGTTATGGAACCCGTTTTGATTTATGCGATTTTGGAATCTATGGCATTATTAACAAATGGAATGGATACTTTAAGAGAAAAATGTATAGATGGGATTACAGCAAATGAAGAACATTGTCGTAGTATGGTGCTAAATAGTATTGGAATTGTAACAGCACTAAACCCACATATCGGTTATAAAAACAGTACAAAAATTGCTAAAGAAGCTTTAGAAACTGGTAAGAGTGTTTATAATTTAGTGTTGGAATATAATATTTTATCAAAAGAACAACTAGATGATATTCTTAATCCAGAAAATATGCTGGCGCCGAAATAAAAAAATAAGTTAGATTTTATAAAACCACACTTATTCATCTAATTGTGGTTTTTTTATTTTGATAGTTTATTGCTAATTTTATTATCCCAACCAACCTTCTCTATCTAAACTTCGATATTGAATTGCTTCAGATATATGATTAGGCGTAATATCTGGGGCATTTTCTAAATCTGCAATAGTTCTAGAAACTTTTAAAATTCTATCATAAGCTCTTGCAGATAGATTTAATCTTTCCATAGCTGTTTTAAGTAAATTTTTACTTTCTTCATTTAAAACACAATATTGTTTTAAGATTTTTGAGCTCATTTGAGCATTGTAATGAATATTTTCAACTTCTTTAAATCTTTCAGTCTGAATTTCTCTTGCGCTAATTACGCGTTTTCTGACTTCATTACTAGATTCTACAGGTCGTTCTTCAGTTAACTTTTCAAAAGGTACCGGCGTTACTTCAATATGAATATCAATTCGATCAAGCAGAGGGCCTGAAATTTTACTTAAATATCTGAGCATTTCTGCTGGAGATGAATTTGATGGACTATTAGGATCATTAAAAAAACCACTCGGACTAGGATTCATACTTGCTACTAACATAAAGCTACTCGGATAAGTTACTGTAAATTTAGCTCTAGAAATTGTAACTTCTCTATCTTCAAGTGGTTGTCGCATTACTTCTAAAACGGTTCTTTTAAACTCGGGTAATTCATCCAAAAATAAAACGCCGTTGTGTGCTAATGATATTTCTCCAGGTTGTGGATATTGTCCTCCTCCGACTAGTGCAACATCAGAAATTGTGTGATGTGGAGATCTAAATGGTCGGTGGCACATTAATCCAGAATGAGATTTTAAACCACCTACAACAGAGTGTATTTTAGTGGTTTCTAAAGATTCATGTAATGTCATTGGTGGTAAAATGGAAGGTAATCGTTTGGCTAACATTGTTTTTCCGGCTCCCGGAGGTCCAATTAAAATGATGTTATGTCCGCCTGCAGCTGCAATTTCCATACATCTTTTTATTGATTCTTGTCCTTTTACATCAGAAAAATCAAATTCATAATGATTTATTGCCTGATTAAATTCTTTTCTTGTATCAACTATAAAAGGGGTTAATTCCTTTTTTCCATTAAAAAAATCTACTACTTCAATAATATTTTCAACACCATAAACTTTTAAATTATTTACGATGGCAGCTTCTTTAGCATTTTGAATTGGTAAAATAAAACCGTCAAAACCTTCTTCTCTTGCTTTGATAGCAATTGGCAATGCTCCTTTAATGGGCTGTAAATTACCATCGAGAGAGAGTTCTCCCATAATTAAATACCGCTCAATATTTTCTGATTTAATTTGATCAGAAGCAGCCATTATTCCAATAGCTAATGTTAAATCATAAGCAGAACCTTCCTTTCTCAAATCGGCAGGAGCCATATTGATGGTGATTTTTTTACCCGGAAAATCAAAGTTGTTATTTTTTAAGGCAGCAGAAATACGATAGCTACTTTCGCGAATTGCATTATCTGGCAAACCTACTAAGTGATAGCCTATACCTTTATCAATATTAACTTCAACCGTAATTGTGGTGGCTTCAACACCAAACACTGCGCTACCATAAACTTTTTTAAGCATCTTTTTTCTTTTTCAAAAACTTTTTAAATATAAGTTAATTACTTAGAAAACAAGTGCTACAGTTTTATATTTTTTGGAAGGATTACTAATTTTTTTGAAGTTTGTACAATTTCTTCTTTGTTGAGTTTCATTTTTCTGAATTGACCCCTAACATACATTTTTGATTGATTCGCATAGTGCTTGCTAAATATATTTCCGGATTGCCCTGTTGGTGAAATATTAAGTGAATTTTCAATATCAGAAAAATCAATGATTCTACGTGACGATGGACCCGCATTTACCTTATACAGCCCATCTTCTGTTAATGGAAATTGCAGGTTGTTAATAACTTCACTTGTTCCGTTGGTTTCAAAAGGGCCAATATTGAAAAAAGGACGTAATAAGGCTAATTTTCCCATAGCGTGAGGGTGTTCTATGGTGTGAACTTTATTCCATTTCCATCTATTTATATTACTTCCTAGTTGATTTTCTAGAGATTTTATAGCTTCTATAAATGATTTGTACAAAATATCGGCTTTGTTTTCTTGAACTTCAGTTTCAATATTATCCCACCAAATAGAGTTGTTTTTCATTAAATGATGTCCAATCTCTACCTTCATAAAATGTGTATTTAACAGTTTTTCAAAAGTTTCTTTTCCCATTTCATCTTCAAAAGTGAATTTGAGATAATTATAAATCATTTTGGTGTAAATAGTAGGGGCAATTCCATTTAGTTGAAAATCACCTTTCCAATTTTTTAATAATTTAATAGCTTCTTGTTGATTTTTAGTTAAACCATTTGTTGGAATAGCTTTTATAAACTCATCAACAAATTGAGGTGCAGTTGATGAGGTAACATCAGTTATCATATCTGAAACAGATTTTTTATTCCAATCATTTTTACTTTCTAATAAATCTACAATTCGTTTAGCTCTATCTTCTGGCAAATAATAGCCTGGATATAATATATTTGTAACGCTATCAGGTTGATTATTAGATGAATAAACATAATTCCATTTTGGATTTACAGCCTGAGGATTTTCTGAAAAATCTAAATAACGTTCAATCTCCTGTTCACCATCAGCTCCATTTAAAAAATAATTTCTATTAACATTTTTCGGATATGTAAATAGTTTACCTGTTGCCCACCAAGCAATATTTCCTTGGCTATCACCGTACATAACATTGAGTCCAGGACTATGAATTTTAGAAACCCCCTCTTTAAAATCTGAAATTGATTTTGCTCTTGACATTTCAAAAGAAACATCCAACATCAAATTAGGGGATTGAGTGTAAATCCAAAACATAGAAATAGGTTTCTCAATAGAAATATCTTCGGAAATTCCCGACACTATTGGTCCGTGTTTTGTTGATTTTACTATGAATGTTTCAGATGGTTTTCCTTTTATTGCAATTGTTTTTTTGGTGTAATTATATTTTACCCAATTATCTTTAAATCGATATAAAGTGGAATCGGTAGGATGGTTTTCTTCCTGATAAAAATCGATATCATCATTTTCAAACATAGTTAAACCATAAGCATAATTATGGTTATGACCTAGAAGTGGAAAAGGCGCACCAGCTATATAAAAACCATAAATTTCATGATGAGGTGTTGTTATATGTGCTTCATACCAAACAGCGGGCTGTGAAAATCCGATATGAGGGTCGTTGGCAAATATAACTTTCTTGTTTTGAGTTTTTTCTGCTCCAATTACCCAGCTATTACTTCCTATAAATGCACTTACCGGAATTTTATCTGAAACTTGATGAGCAATTTTTGCTATATTATTTAGAGTTTCATTAGAGCTTTTAATAGTTGTTGAATTTGGATTGGTGCCTAATTGAAGCTCATTCATATAAGAATTCCCTAATTTTTGATGTAATGCAGTTAGTAATGGATCTGTTTTTTGAGCCATAGCAAATGAAAAAGACATAAAACCAAGCGTGTTATAAATATCCTTAATTTCAAAATGTTTCTTTTCCAATCCTAAAAGCAGATATTCTATCGGAGTAGCCCCATTATCTATGAACTGATTGATTCCTTTTAAATAGGCTTGTGCTAATAAATAGGGTTTACTTTCTTTATCTAAGGTGTTGATTGTCTTTGATGTAGCTTCATCAATTCCTAAAGTGACAAAAAATCGATCGGTTTCTATCATATCTTCACCAAAAATTTCTGAAAGTTTTCCAGGTGCAATTCTTCTTAATAGTTCCATTTGCCATAAGCGTTCTTGCGCATGAACATAACCTAAAGCAATCATTGCGTCTGATTCATTATCTGCATATATATGCGGAATTCCAAAATCATCAAAATAAACAGAAGTTTCTTTTTCTATATCATTTAATTGAAGTTGACCCTCATAAGTTGGTTTTTGCTTAAAAAATAATACCAATCCGATAATAAAAAAAAGTACAATTAATGTTACTGTGACTTTTATGAAGATTTTAAAAATTTGCATAACATGGCGTTTTGGTGTGTTTTTTATCGATTTAAATACCTTTCTTTAATTACGTTTAAATGATGCCAATGATGACCTGCAATAATTATTCCGGCAGCACGAACACTCATTTCACTTTTGTTTGCGTTACCTGTTCTTAACAACATTTCATCAGTAAAACTTTGGAATAAGGATCGTGTTGCGCTTCTAACACAATGAAATTCTGTTAATAAATCTGTAATAGTTCGGTTATTAGCATTTGAATAATCTACAAACCAACTTTCATCATAACCAGGTAAATCGGTGCTGTCGTTTCTAGAAAATCTTAAAGCGCGATAGCATAAAATGCGCTCAGCATCTATTAAATGTTGAATAATTTCTTTAATCGTCCATTTATCTATACCATAACGATACAATAATTCTTCTTCAGTTCTATGTTCTAATAAAGCTAAGGTTTCTTCATAGCATTTATTTAATGCATCAAAAAGTTCTGTTACACGAAGTGCATCAATATATGTTTGATAATAGGGATTATATTCATTAACTGAAATATTTTTAGCACTAATCATAGATGTAAATTTTTATAAAGTTACAGTTTTAAGCTAGTAAAATCAATTATTATAAAAATCTCCTATTTTGTCAAATACTAATTGAAAACTTTTATCTATTTCTGTAAAACCATTTTTTTTGATTGGAAAAGGATTCTCATGTGAATAATCGTAATCAAAATCAATTTCGTCAACTTTTATATTAATATTTCTATTAGCACCTTGCAATGTGTTTACGACTTCATATGAAGGAATTACTTCATCTTGCTTTAAGGCAATAGCATAAAAGTGATTTTCAGCTTTTTTTAATAATTGCTCTCTAAAATTCTTCATTTTTTGATATTCAAACATGGCATGAAATACTTTTCCTTCAAAATGTGAGTCAGACATAAAATGATTTAACATTTCATCTTTCTTTAAAAAACTGTCAAAATGTTCAACTAAATAGGAGTAGAGTGCAACAATTGCCTCGCTATCTATTATAAATTTTGAAACAGGAGTAATTCTATTAAAAACGGCACCACTGCAAAATAAAGCTACTTTTGCATGGTTGAAATAATTTTTGTGGTTAGATAATTTTAAAATTTCGGCCAATAAACCTCCAATAGAATAGGCAAACATGTTAAAGGTAAAGTCTTTGTCAATTAATTTGTGTTTTCCGGCTTTACAATCTTCAATAAATTGAATAACATCATAATATGTTTGAACTCCGGACCATATAAACCTTTGTGGCATTGCATGAAGCCTCATACTTATGGCTACATTTGATAAGGACGAATTTATGATATTTGGAAATTTCTTTTTTCGTTGTTCGCTAAGTTCGAACATTTTTCTTTTTTCACTCCATTGTAAGGGTGCTCTTTGCATATGAAAAGCAAGTGGAAAAAATACGACAGCACTCTGAGTTCTTTCACAAATTGCTTTACCCCAGGGTAAATATTTGTCCCAATTTTTTTCATTAAAACCATGAAAAAGAAAAGTTACTTTTTTTGACGGAAGTGCTCCTTTTGGCTTTAAAATATAATATTGAAAATCTTTATTTTCAGTTACAAAAACATCTTTTATATGAACATCATCTTCAATTGAGTCGACCTCATTTTTAAAAACAGCACTTTCTTTAAAATCTATTTTATGTGTTTTACAATGATGGTTTTCACTACCGTGTAATAAGTTATACGAAGTTGAATGAAAATTTAATTTATGTATTTCATTGGACTCAAATTCAGATTTAGAATCTGTAGATAAAAAGGCATTACTTAAAGCAAAAAAACTATTTGTGTACACTATAAATTTAAATTAATTAATATTATCAAAATGAACGATTAAATTTACGGTAAATTGTTTTTTAAAATGTTTTTTATGGCAATTTTTTTGGTTCTATTTATAGATAAATTACAAATATTGTAAAACAAAATAGCCACGCAGAGCGTGGCTATTAAATAAAAAAGTTAAGAAGTATATATTAAATTACTTTTACATTTACCGCATTAAGACCTTTTTTTCCGTCTTGTAAATCAAATTCTACTGTATCTCCTTCTTGAATTTTGTCAACTAATCCAGAGATGTGCACAAAGTATTCTTTGCTTGAACTTTCATCACTAATGAATCCGAAACCTTTTGATTCATTAAAAAATTTTACTGTACCTTTATTCATGATATTAAATTATTATAATTGGCGCAAAGTTATAGTATTATTTTTCAATTCGTTAGTTTTTTTTTATTTTTTTTTTATTTATAGCATTTTTGAGTTAAAAACAGTTGTAAACATCAATAAATTGTTTTTTTAATTAGTTATATTGTATAAACTAAAAAATAGATAATTGAGAATCTGTAGTAAATTGTTCTAGCACTTTCATTCCTTTAAGTGAGTTGCCTTTAACATTTAATTTCGGACTCCACACAGCTATCGTAAATTTCCCGGGATATAATGCTATGATACCACCGCCAACGCCGCTTTTTCCAGGCAAACCTACTTTATAGGTAAATTCTCCGGCTTCATCATAAAAACCACAAGTTTGCATTAGGGCATTTAGTCTTTTAGTTTGACTCAAAGTTAATAACTGCTCATTAGTAGAAATTAATTGACCGCCATTAATTAAATACTTAAATGAAGATGCCAATTCTTGACAAGTCATAGAAATAGAACACAAATGAAAATAGATATCTAGAACTTGGTCAACATCATTTTGTAAATTTCCATATGATTTTAACATATTTGCTAATGCAGCATTTCTAAAACCTGTAGATTTTTCAGATTGAGCAACCTGATAATTGTATTCAATCTTTTTTCCGGCTGCTTTTTCGATGAATAATAAAAGTTCTTCTTTAGGATTCTTTAGATTAGATATAAGAATATCGGCAACAACTATAGCTCCGGCATTGATAAATGGATTTCTTGGAATTCCTTTTTCATATTCTAATTGAATTAAAGAGTTAAATGAATTACCAGATGGTTCAACCCCAACACGTTTAAAAATATCTTTTCCTACTAAAGAAATAGCTAATGAAAAAGCAAATACTTTAGCGATACTTTGTATAGAGAATTTTTCTTGAGCATCTCCTACATTAAATGTTTGTCCGTCTATAAACTGTAAACTTATACCAAATTTATCAGGATTTATTCTAGCCAATTCAGGAATATAAGTAGCTAATTCCCCTTTATTATCCTGATCTTTAACTTGATAATAAATATTTTCTAGTAATTTTTGATAATCCATTTTGTTCTAAAACTTAGAAATACCGTCTTTTAACCAATTAATATAAGTTTGAATATCTGGGTCATATGCAGAAGGATTATTAAGCATTTTTTCTTCATGATTGATTAAAACATAAAATGGTTGTGCATTTGCTTTGTAATTTTTTAATTGAAAATCACTCCATTTCTGACCTATATATTTTATTTTTTTACCAGTTATTTCAGAGGTATATTGTTCTGCTAAGGGTAATTCTCTTTTATCATCAACATATAAAGAAATTAATACCACTTCATTTTTTAAAATATCTAATACTTTAGGATCTGACCATACATAATCTTCCATTTTTCTACAATTAACACAGGCGTGTCCGGTAAAATCTATTAAAATAGGTTTATTTGTTTCTTTAGCATAATTCATTCCTTTTTCATAATCTACAAAAGCAAGTATATCATGTGGACCTTCATGAGCACCATCTGGCAATCCTTCGTTACTAGAATTAGTCGAAGTTGTTGATTTGGAAAATCCAACGCCATGAGGAGATTCACTATATTTTAAAGGTGGTGGAAATCCGCTAATTAATTTTAATGGAGCGCCCCAAAGTCCGGGAATCATATAAATTGTAAAAGCTAAAGTTATTAATCCTAATAAAAATCGACTTACTGAAATAGGTCCATTTGGTGTGTCATGAGGTAAGGTTATTTTTCCGAATAAATATAAAGACATCGCTCCAAAAATGGCGATCCAAATAGCTAAAAATACTTCGCGTTCAAGCCAATGTAATTGTAAAACTAAATCGGCATTAGATAAAAATTTGAATGCCAAAGCAAGTTCTAAAAATCCTAAAGTTACTTTTACAGTATTGAGCCATCCGCCCGATTTTGGCAAAGAATTAAGCCATCCTGGAAAAGCTGCAAATAAACCAAAAGGTAAAGCTAGTGCTAATGAAAATCCGAACATACCAATTATAGGTGCAATTCCTCCTTTAGAAGCTGCTTCAACTAATAAAGTTCCTACAATTGGACCTGTACAAGAAAAGGAAACTATTGCCAAAGCTAAAGCCATAAAAAGGATGCCAATAATTCCACCTCTGTCTGCTTGAGCATCTACTTTTGTCCCCCATGAACTGGGTAAAACAATTTCAAAAGCACCTAAAAATGAAATGGCAAAAATAACTAACAGTAAAAAGAAAAAGATATTAAACCAAACGTTGGTAGAGAGTGCATTGAGTGAATCGGCTCCAAAAATGGCAGTTACAACAGTACCAAGTAAAACATATATTGCAATAATGGAAATTCCGTAAATGATAGCATTTCGAAAACCAACGGCTTTGTTTTTACTTTGTTTAGTAAAGAAACTTACCGTCATTGGAATCATTGGGAAAACACAAGGTGTTAAAAGAGCAGCAAATCCTCCTAAAAAACTTAAAATAAATATAGACCATAGACCTCTTTTAGAAGTATCTTTTCCTTTAGGGGTTTCTGTAACTGTTTTTGTTTCACTAATTGCTGAGCCGTCTTTAATTTTAAATTCTAATTCTTGAATAGTGGGAGGTAAGCAATTTTTATCATCACATACCATAAACTCAACTTCACCTTTAACAATTGTTAAATCAGGATTTAAGATTTTGATCAGTTGTTTAAAGTTAACCTCGTGCTCAAAATATTTAATCCTCATGTCAAAAACTTGATCATCAACTTCAATTCCATTTGGTTCAGTTGTGTTTTTTATCAATTCAAAATGTTCATTGGTTTTGTATAAAAATGTAGTAGGAATTGGTCCGCCGTCTGGAACATTTTGAGAATAGAGATGCCAACCACTTTCAATAGTTGCTATTGTAACCAAATAATAAGTAGAATCTGATACTTTTTCTACAGAAGTATTCCATTTTACAGGATCATATATTTGTGCTTTAAGTCCTGTTAAAAGTGTGAATGATATTAATAAAAAACTAAGAAATTTCTTCATTATCTATGGTAATTTTTAAAATATGATTTGTTTGTGAGGTAACTCTAAATCGATTATCTGGTCGTTTTCCGACAACCCATATAATTTGATTTTCAGAGCAAAGTAACCACGTATTTTCTTTTTGAGGTAGTGAATATTTCTCATCCTTAAAAAATTTACTCAATTTTTTACTTCCCTCCATTCCGAAAGGGTAAAAATAGTCACCTTTTTTCCATTTACGAAGAATTAAAGGAAATTTTAACAAATCTTTATCGACAATTATATAATTTTCTGATGCTGATTTTAGGTTAACATTTGCCGGATTTAAAGATTCAAATTTTAAATTAATAGGTGTAGAAATGGATTTTGTATTCGGTAAGATTTCATATTCGCTACTATGTGAATCTTCCGTTTTAGTTTTTGGATTTAAAGTCAACAATAAATAATCTCTATCTTTAATGAGTCTATGTGTTTTGCTTAAAACCGTTTTACCCGATTGTGCATTTCCTAAATTTGCAACATCATCCCATTCTGTAAATCCATAATTTTTAAGTAGTTCAAATAAGTAATTTTTAGGATGAGAAAGTCGGTTAAATTTTTCAATTACAATTTTAAGTATAATATCTTTATCGTTTGATAATACTTCTTTTATAATTATTTGATCTTTTATGTCATTTATATGATTCAATAAAATTTCTTGACTATTTTTTAGATGATTTAAGGTGTTTTGAAAAGAATTTAATAAACTTGGATTTAATTCTTTTAAAACAGGAACAACTTGGTGTCTTATTTTATTACGATGGTATTTTAAAGTTAAATTAGATTCATCTTCTCGCCATTCAATTTTTTCTTTTTGGGCAAAAGAAAATATTTCTTCGCGGCTAAAAATGAGTAATGGTCTCACAATTTTATCATTAATTTGTGGTATTCCAATCAAGCCATCTAATCCTGTTCCTCTACATAAATTAATTAAAAATGTTTCAAACATATCGTCTAAATGATGCGCCGTAAGTAAGAAATCATATTGATGCTTATTTAAAATTTTATTAAACCACTCGTAACGAAGATCTCTTGCAGCCATTTGTATAGAAATTTTATTTTTTTCTGCAATTTTAGTGGTGTTAAAATATGTTGTAAAAAAGGGAATATTATTTATGGATGCGTAATTTTTAACAAATTGTTCATCAGTATCACTTTCTGCACCTCTTAATTTAAAGTTGCAATGTGCCAATGCTATATCTAAATTAAGTTGATGCATTAAATGAGTAAGTATCATACTATCAAGACCTCCAGAAACTGCAATAAGTATTTTTTTATCTTTTAGATAAGGGTGATTTTTAAATAGATGTTGTTTGAATTTTTCTAACATTTGATTAGGTCTGAGATTATTAGAAACTCAAAATTATGCTTTTTTATTGTAAATGAATCAATAAAATTAAGCTTCTGTTAATACTTGCTTCATTGCTTTTCCTTTCATTAAACATTCTTCATATTCTTTTTTGGGATTTGAAAGAGTTGTAATTGCACTTCCAACAGAAAAAGAAGTGTATTGATTGTCAGAATTGTGTAAAATACTTCGAATGACTACATTAAAATCAAAATCTCCATCTGGAGTAAAGTAACCAACACTACCAGAATAGAGCCCGCGTTTAGTTTCTTCTACTTCTTCAATTATTTTCATTGCAGATATTTTGGGTGCTCCTGTCATGCTTCCCATAGGAAATGTATTTTTAAGTATGGAAATTGGTTCAGTTTCAATTGGGATTTCTGAAGAAACTGTTGAAATAAGTTGATGTACTTGTTTAAAAGTATATATTCCGCAAAGTTCTTCAACTTTTACACTTCCTTTTATTGCTGTTTTAGAAAGATCGTTTCTAACTAAATCTACAATCATAATGTTTTCTGATCTTTCTTTAGGATTATTTATTAATTCATTTTTTAATGCTGTGTCTTGTACTTCTGAAATCCCTCTCTTTGCAGTTCCTTTTATGGGTTGCGAAATAACTTTTTGTCCAATTTTCTTAATATATCTCTCTGGAGATGAAGAGCATAAGAATAAGTTGTGATGTCTAATAAAACAGGAAAATGGAGCACTTGATATTGAATTCAGTTTAGTAAATATTTTAAGTGGATTGATTTTTCTCTGCTCTAAGAAAAACTCCATGCATAAATTTATTTCATAAATATCTCCACGATGGATACGTTCCAAAAGTTGATTGCATTTTTTTAAATAGGATTTTTTTGAAATTCGTTGTTTTATTTCTTTTTCTTTTATTGAATTTTCTGATTCTTTTAAGTTTATTAACTGAGTTGAAATAGATTGAAAATCTGATTCTAACTCAGTTTTAAATTCATTTAAGTAAGAAAAAGTAACAATATTATTTTTAATGAATATTAATTTTTTAGGTTGAAAAAAATAAAGATTGGGGAATTTTAATCTATCACAATTGTTAGAAGTTAAATTTTCAATATCGTTTTTTAGATCGTATGTAAGAAATCCAAAGAGAAAATCATTATTTGCTTTTTGAAAGTCATTTAATAAATTAAAAGCATTAGTTGTAGTATCTAACGTTATAGAACAATTTTCTCCAACGGCTAATATTGCATCGTAGGAACTATAGGAATCTATATGATTGTTTGAATCTAACCAATAAAAAACATCTTGTTCTTGACACCAATGTAGTAATTGGGATTTTAACAAATTAATATCCTTAATAGAGAAATTCTTATTAAATCGTTTCATACGTTTTTAAAACTACAAATGTATGAAAGCTTTTTTGTTGGTAAATGTTTTAGAAATGATATAGAAACAAAAAAGCATCCAGACGGATGCTTTTCGGTAAAAATTAAATCTACTAACCTTTAATTTTTTAACTAACCTTAATTTTGACTAACCTTTAAAAATCTACTAACCTTTTTAAAAACTAACCTTTAAATTCATATTACTTCTTGAATGAATTTTACTTTTATTAACAAAACAATTAATAAATCAAACATTGATTTGGTTGTACAATTCCACCCGATTTATTTGTGTAAGTAAAATTAGGTGATAATGAATTGATTAAAGTTCTACCTGTCGAAATTTCATTTGAATGAACTTTAGATTTTGCCGCATGGTTTGTTTCGTAAGTTTTCATAATCTTTTGGGGTGTTTGTTTTGTTATAGGGTGTAAATATAAATTGAAATAAAATGAAATGCAAGAAAAAAAGTATTTAATTTGCCATATATTGTAAAAAACATACCATTGGTTGTTTAAAACGCGCATATGAATATAATTTATATTATTTTTTTATTTAAATATTTGTTAAATTATTTTTAGGAATTGGATCTAGTAGATATTCTTTAGTTTATTAAAATAACGAAGAGCGCATTTATACCCCGGCGCTCTTCGATAAAAAAACTAAAATTACTAACCTTTATTTTGATACGTTTTTAATTCAGATAATACTATGAATTATTATTTACAATAGATGCATTAATACAAACAACATTGTTCAGGGTTCACTATACCGCCAGATTTGTTCATATAAGAGAAATTAGGTGATAATGAGTTAATCAAAGTTTTTTTGGTATCAGAAGTGTTACTTAAAAATTTTGATTTTGCGGGGTGATTTAAGCCTATTGTTTTCATGAGTTATATTTTTTGTATAATTGATTTGCCAAATTTTATATTGAAATTATCTTCCTATAAAAATTTGGGTGTAAAAATTGCTTCCGTTAGTATTTTGTTTTGCAGATACTCCCATGAATTGTACAGAAGGGTCTTCAATGTTTTTTCTGTGCAGTTCACTATTTAACCATGCTTTCATTAAGCTTTCGGCAGTATTGTAACCTGCGCCAACATTTTCTAAAATAATCTTTGCACTTGCAGTAGTCATTAATTTTCTGCTTCTTTCATTAAAATTATCATGACTAATTTTTCCTTGAGATATCATATAATCTGTATGACCTGATGCCTCTGAATAGGCTGGAGTTAAAACAGAAACTCTAGTTAATCCTAAAGACTCTCTATGTATATTAACTAGAGCGAGAATTTCAGATTCTAATCCGTTAATGGTAACTGTGTTTTCTATTCCGGTTGTTGTTTCAAATCCATCTTCGTCTTTTGAACAAGCAGTAAATGAAATAGTGATGAATAAAAGGGCTAAAATTTTAATTGTTGTTTTCATATCTTTTGGGGTGATTATGAATTATTAAATATTGTTATTAATTAAAATTTAAGTTTGATACACTGCACTTAAATTTATTTTTTTCACTTTCTCTTAACTCTTCATTTGAAACCAATTTAATTTTAGATACTTGAAATTGGCTTCGTAATCATTTGGGGTGGATTACTTATACAAGACAAATGTAATATGAAAAAAAACAAAAAGCAAGAAAAAATTAATAAAAATTACCAATTATTGTTAAAAACATACCATTGGTTGTTAAAAACAAGCATTTAAAAGGGTTTTTAAATTTAATAAAGTTATAATTATTTATTATAATTACTTAAAAAAGTAAATGAATGGTGTTAAAATATAAACAAATGGGTAATTAAATTTACTATAAATTAGAATTTATAAACTTAAAAATAGAATATAATACATTATTTTAAACCTGTTGAGTGTAATTATTAAAATTGTTAGTTCTGTTTTTTTTTAGTAAAAAGAGCAAAACTTTAAGGCGCGCATTGCTGAACAAACCGACGTATATTTTTATGTATTTCCTATAAAATATTCTTTGTTCTCAAAACTTTTTTTATCAAAAAGCATCCGAGCTGAAGAAAAATGATTTTTAAAACTAATTACACTCAACGGGTTATTTTAACTATTTTCCTATAAATATCTGAGTATAATAGTTTATACCTCGAGAATCAATCTGAGCTGATATTCCCATGTATTGAACGGAAGGATTTTCAATTACTAAACGATGAGATGGACTAGAAATCCATTGTTTCATTACACTTTCTGCAGTTGAATATCCAGCTGCAACATTTTCTAAAACAACTTTTGCAGATGATTTAAGTATTAAATTACTTCTTCTTAAATCAAAGTTGTCATGACTGGTTTTTCCTTGCTCAATCATATACTTGGTGTGATTTAACGCTTCTGTATAGGGCTGATTTAATGCAGATACTTTTTGAAGTCCATTATTGGTTCTATGAATATTTACCAAATCTAGAACTTCTGTTTCTAAGTTATTAAACATTATTTCTTCTGCAGATGAAGTCTTAATATCATCATCATTTTTACTACAAGAAAATAATAGAATACTACTAGTTGCTAAAACCAGTAAAGTAATTAAGATTGATTTCATAAATTAGGAGGAATTGTAAAATTATATTCAACGGACTTTTTTACTAAAAGTTGATTGAATATTTCTTCCCTTTTATGTTTTGTGGTGAGTTTTTTATCAATAGAATTATAATGATACAAAAGATCAAAAGATTTTAATAGGGGATTACCTACTTTATTCATTAAGGGAGAAATTTTCGATGCTAAAGTAGAAAAATTATTTTAAAATAAAATGACATAAGTCATTAGTAATCAATTAATATGAAGATATTATTAATTGAGTTAAAATATTGTGAATTTAGTATTTTGATTCATAAAATTGAGGTATCTATTTACAAATGTTTAGCATCATTTAACACTTTTTCTTTTAATTCGTTTTTAAAATCAATAAGAACTTTTTGAATTTCAACATTTGAACTGCCAATTATTTGAGCTGCCAATATTCCTGCATTTTGAGCTGCATTTAAAGCAACAGTTGCAACAGGAACACCGTTTGGCATTTGTAGTATTGATAAAATAGAATCCCAGCCGTCTATAGAATTGCTGGATTTAATTGGGACTCCAATAACAGGTAAAGGGGTTATAGATGCAACCATACCTGGCAAATGTGCAGCACCGCCAGCACCTGCAATTATGACTGAAACACCTTTTTCATGTGCATTTTTAGCAAAATCAAACATTTTTTCTGGAGTTCGGTGTGCAGATATGATATCAACTTCAACCTCTATATGAAACTTTTTTAAAATTTCGACAGCTTGTTCCATAATTGGGAAATCAGATTTGCTCCCCATAATAATACTAACTTTTGTCATTTTTTGTTTTTTTTAGTCAGATATCAATCCTTTAACTGATAACTTTAATTGTTTGTTTAACTACTTCAGCAATTTTTCTTGCATCAGATACTGATTTATTAATAATTGTAACGTGGCCCATTTTACGGAAGGGTCTTGTTTGCTTCTTCCCATAAATATGCGGAGTAACACCATCAATTTTCAATATTTTGTCCATATTTTGATAAATAACATTGCCAGCAAATCCTTCACTGCCAACCAAATTTACCATAATTCCGACTAATTTACTATCAGTATTTCCTAAAGGTAAATTTAAAATTGCTCTTAAGTGTTGCTCAAATTGATTGGTGTAAGATGCTTCTATGCTGTAATGTCCGCTATTATGAGGGCGAGGAGCTACTTCATTAACAATTATTTCATCGTTCTCTGTTAAAAACATTTCTACAGCTAACAATCCAACATGCTGAAATGCTTCTGAGACTTCTTTTGCAATTTTTTGTGCTTTGTGAGCAATTTCATCAGAGATACGAGCCGGACAAATTACATATTCTACCTGATTTGCTTCAGGATGAAACTCCATCTCCACAACAGGGTAGGTTTTTACTTCCTTATTATTGTTTCTTGCTACAATTACAGCCAATTCCATTTTGAAAGGAATCATTTCTTCTGTGATACATTCAACATCTGGCAAATGTTCTAATTCACCTATTTCTCTGATGACTTTAACACCCATTCCATCATAACCAAATTGAGAAGATTTCCATATAAAAGGAAAAGTTAGAGCTTCATTTCTTAAATCATTAATTGAATGATATCTTTTAAATGAAGCGGTTGGAATTTGATTTTTTTTGTAAAAATCTTTTTGTTTTCCTTTATGTTGAATAATCTCGAGAACATTTGGTTGTGGATAAATTATAAGCCCTTCTTTCTCTAGTTGATAAAGCGCATCAATATTTATATGTTCAATTTCAATTGTAAGTAAATCAACTGATTTTCCAAATTGGTAAACAGTTTCATAATCCGTTAAATTGCCTTTTGTAAATTGGTGCGCAATCAAAGCACAAGGAGCATCCGCATTTGGATCTAAGATAGAAGTAAAAATATCAAACTTTTGAGTTTCAGAGAGTAGCATTTTACCTAATTGACCACCACCTAGTATTCCTAATTTAAATTGAGAAGAAAAGTAATTTTCCACAAGATTAGTTTATGGCAAAAATACACATCTCTTTTTAGTTTATCTAAAAATTACTAATTTTTAATGTGTTGGAATTAATTACAGTTACTTTATATTCTCTAACAATATAATTGATATTAGGCGTAAGTGGTGTGCCATTTAAAATATTAAATTCACTTTGATCACAAGGACATTTCAGTTTAAAGCTTTGTTCAACCGTCATTTGAGAACATGGTGAAGGCAATATTTGCGGACAACTTCTTTCATATGCCTTATAGGAAGAGCCATTTACATTATAAATTATTATTCCTTTAATTCCGCCATTAGCATAAGCCCATCCTCCGGGAACCTGAAGATTGATAAATTCAGGATTTGTAAGGTTGATAGTTTCATTAACTATAACATATGGCAATAAATTATTTTGATCATCACTCTCGCAACTTGAAAACCATAAAAAAATAAATAAGAAAGGAATTAATTTATTCATATGTGAATATTTATTTGTTTAGTTCGGCAAGCTCACTATAAATTTCATTTGTCATATGGAATACGCCAGTTTGATTAAAATATTTTCATCAAAGTTTACTTCACTAAATTTTATTTGTTTCTGTGTTCAGTGATTGCTTTGCAATTGTGTTTTTGCAAACATGGCTATTTCAT
>JAMPYA010000153.1 GCA_023700885.1 Flavobacteriaceae bacterium | reverse complement strand
CTTAAAGTAAGAGCATTACCTGCAAACTTACCAGATTTTATCAATGCAAATATTTCAAAATTGAAAATTGGAAGCAAGTTATATGTAACTGCTCTTGCAAATAAAGATTACACTATCTTACATCCAGACAACTCTGTTGTAGCTCAAGTTAGAATGGCTCGTTCTGCTTCTAAAGATGCTTTAGCAGAAGATGAAGATGAAGAAGGTGCAGAAGAAGCTGAAACTTCAACTCAAGAATAAATTAAAATATTTATATTTAAAGCTTCCTTTTCAGGGAGCTTTTTTTATTTTATTGATATACTAACTTATTTGATATTTTTGTAGCATGAAGTGGCTAAAATCAATTCAATCTTTTTTTGGAAATACAATAGAAAATAACGAAGAAAATATGCAGAAGTTTTTAGTAGTTGGATTAGGAAATATTGGTAGTCAATATGAAAATACTCGACACAATATCGGGTTTAAAATTCTAGATCATTTCGCTCATAAAAACAATATTACTTTTGAATCCAATAAATTAGGAACTATTGCTCAATATAAATTTAAAGGAAGAATGTTTTACCTACTTAAGCCATCAACTTTTATGAATTTAAGTGGCAAGTCAGTAAAATATTGGTTATCTAATGAAAATATTCCTTTAGAAAACTTAATGGTTATTTGTGATGATATCAATCTCCCATTTGGAACTATTAGAATTAAAACCGGCGGAAGTGATGGTGGGCACAATGGCTTGAAAAGCATTTTTGAAATTCTTCAAACACAACAATACAATAGATTTCGTTTCGGAATAGGAGCTAAATTTTCAGAAGGAAGACAATCAGATTATGTTTTAGGTGAATGGACAGAAGATGAATTAAAACTTATAACTGAACGTTTAGATAAATCAATTCAGGTTATTACTACATTCGGAACTGCAGGCATTAACAATACCATGAATACTTTTAACGGTAAATAATTTACTTAGTTTTGGTCATTGGCAAACCACTCTGCATAGGAAGTGTTAGTTTCATAAAGTCGCAATGAATGTAACATAACATCACTTGGTAATTTTACTTTTATCTTTTCAGCAATATCTATTAACATCATTTCTGATGTTGGTTGATAGGGGACTAAAATAACTCTTTGCCCAGTTTTTTCTAAATCTAATGCAATTGTTTTATGTGGGGTATACTCATTAAATATTGTGGCATGATCAAAAAAATCTACTACTTCAGATTTTACAATTTTTTTTAAATCACCAAAATCCATAACCATACCGTTTTTGGGATTATTAATATCTTCAATTGGAATCCCAATAATAGTAACTGAAAGTTTATAACTATGCCCATGAATATTTTTACATTTTCCGTCATATCCATAAAGAGCATGAGCGGTTTCGAAATAGAATTCTTTAGTTACTCTAATATTATTCATAAGATTATTAATAAACTGCAAAAATACAAATTCTGATTTTTAGTTCTCTTAATCTTTTCTGTTTTTTGTTTTATAATAGATAAGATATCCGATAATTACGAGTATTAGATAAGGCAAATAACTGGAAATAAAAAACGCAATTTGATAATCTAAGGGAGCATTATTTAATTTCTCTTGAAAATCGGGTTGTTGGATTAAATATAAAAGTGGAATCATTTTATTTCTTAAATTTTTTTAATGCTTCTTTTGTAAAATCTGAAAGTACTAAATTACCACTTATTGTAGCTCTTTCTGATAATAAATTATCCCAATGATCTGTTCCGCTCCAAAAAACTCTTTTCATATGTATTAATGCTTCTGGATTATAATTGGCTAATTTTAATGAAAGATGTTCTATTTCTTTATCCATTTCATCAATAGTATCAAAAACATGTGCAAACAGTCCTTTTTCTTTAGCCCAATAAGCATTATGCCATTGAGTAGCATTAATAGTTAGTTCGCTTAATGCTGCAATTCCAATTTTGCGTTCTACAGCAGGTGCAATTACAAAAGGACCTATTCCAATAGTAAATTCAGATAATTTTATAGCAGCTTGCTCAGTTGCAAAACAGTAATCAGTTGTAGCTAAAAGTCCAACTCCTCCTCCAACTGCTTTTCCCTGTGCTCTACCAATAATTAGTTTAGAACATTTTCTCATAGCATTTATTACCTTAGCAAAACCACTAAAAAACGCAACACCATCAATTTCATTATTGATAGAAATTAACTCATCAAAAGAGGCTCCTGCACAAAATGTGGTATTATTTTGACTTTTTAAAATGATGACATTTACTTCATCATTAATATCTAGTTGGACAAAAACTTCTGCTAACTGATTTAATAAATGAGATGGCAACGAATTACTTGCAGGATGATAAAAGTTGATGGTGGCGATATGAAATTCTATTGTAACGGTAATATTTCCTGAGTCCATGTTTTTACTTATCATATACTAATTATACGAACTTTATTTTTTAAGCAATTTAGTATTATTTATTTGAATATAGTATATTTGACGCAGTTTTGGGGGTGTAGCTCAGTTGGCTAGAGCGTTTGACTGGCAGTCAAAAGGTCGACGGTTCGATTCCGTTCATCTCCACAACTTTTTTTAACCTCATTTTCTTAAAATTTCCTTTCTAGTTTTCAAAATTCTAGTTAAAAAACACTTAAAAACCCCCTCTGATTTATACCTTTTTTTAGTGCAAAAAAACAGTTTATTCAATTTTTATTACCAAATACAAATCAAACACTACCATTTGTTAATTCAGTAATTTTCAGAATAATATTTGGCTAAATTTGAACTGTTTAATAAATCAAATTGATAGTGTTATAAGTTCCCCCTATAGTATGAAAACTAAAATTATCCTCCTAATTTTATTAGTTTTTACTTTTAAAATGACTGCATCAGAAAAAGAAAAAGATTCTCTTTCTGTTTCAAAAAATTTCCCATCACTTATTGTTGAATTAGATAATTACGCTGGTATATTGAATGATGTTGCTTCAATTTATAGAAAAAACTCAAGTCATTTTGAATCTTATTATATAATGGCTAAAAAAAATCATTCAAAAAAAGATTTCAGAGATGCTATTGAAGAGTTTGAGTCTAGGTTAAAATTAAATCCATTTGATGTTGAAAGCATAGTACTAAGAGGAATTTCAAAAGATATGCTAAAAGACTATAAAGGTGCCATAAATGATTTTTCAACTGCGCTAAATTTTAATTCAAAAAACTCAAATATATATTTCCATCGAGGTTTCTCTAAAATGAGATTAAATTCTGACGAAGAAGCAAAAGAAGATTTCACAAAGGCAATTGAAATAAACACTGAGTATGCAGATGCTTATTTTTTTAGAGGAATTTTAAATTTAAGAATGGAAAATAAAGAAGATGCCAAAAAAGATTTATTAAAAGCAATTGAATTGGGTAATGACAAGGCTATGGCATATCTTACAAATTTTAAAATTAACTAACCCCCTAATTACTTTAAGAAGAAGAGGACTTTGGTCCTCTTTTTTGATTTTATATGAGTTGCAAATTCATTGCTCATAACTTTTGATAACTTACTTTCTAATCTATTAAACAGATTAATTTTAATAATTATTTTTATTTCCTATTATTAAAATCAAAACATGGTATCTATTCAAAAATCAAACTCAACTGACTTATCGAATCCAATGAAGCGTATTGTAGTTGGAATTCAATTCTTGTTTGTAGCCTTTGGTGCTACAGTTCTTGTGCCTCTATTAATTGATATAGACCCTTCTATAGCATTATTTACAGCCGGAGTAGGAACATTAATTTTTCACTTTATTACAAAAGGGAAAGTTCCGGTGTTTTTAGGAAGCAGTTTTGCTTTTATAGCTCCAATTGTTGCTGCAACCAAACTATATGGGTATGCTGGCACATTATCCGGTTTAATTGCCGTTGGATTAGTCTACGGTCTTGTTTCAACTATTATTAAATTATGGGGAATAAAAATTATCAGCAAGATATTTCCACCTGTTGTAATTGGTCCTGTAATTATGATTATAGGATTATCATTAGCAAGTGTTGGGGTTGATATGGCTAAAACTAATTGGTTAATTGCAGTATCAGTATTATTAACAGCTGTCATTATTGTAATCTACTCAAAAGGATTGCTAAAATTAATACCCATATTTGTTGGGATAATAGTTGGATATGCCATATCACTTTTTGCAGGTATTATTGATTTTTCACCTGTTCAAAAAGCTGAATGGTTTGTCTTACCAAATTTTATTACTCCAGAATTTAATTGGAGAGCTATTGTATATATGATTCCGGTGGCAATTGCGCCAATAATTGAACATATTGGTGATATGTATGCAATTGGAGGTGTTGCTGATAAAGATTTTGTTAAAGAACCAGGGTTGCACAGAACACTATTAGGTGATGGTATAGCTACTTCATTTGCTGGGTTTTTAGGAGGTCCACCAAACACAACTTATTCAGAAGTTACGGGTGCTATTGCATTGACAAAAATTGCTGATCCTAGAGTGATACGAATTGCAGCAATAACCGCTATTATTTTTTCTTTAATAGGTAAAATAAGTGCCGTGTTAAAAACAATACCTGCTGCAGTTTTGGGAGGAATAATGCTATTACTTTTCGGAATGATTGCAAGTATTGGTATTAAAACATTAATTGATGCTAAAACAGATTTTTCAATAACACGTAATCAAGTAATTGTTTCTATTATTCTTACAGTAGGAATTGGAGGAGCAAGTATAAGTTATGGCAATTTTTCTCTAGCAGGAATCGGGCTTGCTTCATTAGCTGGTGTATTATTGAACTTAATCTTACCTAAAACAAAATAATAATAACCATAAAACAAAAAAGCCTTCTTGTTAATACGAGAAGGCTTTTAAAATTTAAAAATACTCTTAAAACCTGTTGGGTGTAATTAGTTTTGGATGTTAATTTTTCGTAAGTTCGAGTGATTTTCGATAGAAAATTGTATCGAGAATAGAAAAATTATTGTTAAAAACGGTTCTCGATACACGTCACTTCGAGTAGCAAAGCATACCGAGAATTTTTGTTCCGTTTTACTCCGCAAAAAAAACTGACGTTTTTAATAATTGCACCCAACTGGTTCTTAAACTAAAAATTTAATTATAAACAATAAAGAAATAACATACATTATAGGCTTTATTTCTTT
>JAMPYA010000011.1 GCA_023700885.1 Flavobacteriaceae bacterium | reverse complement strand
TAAATGAATTATTAAATAACTGCAACTATTCTGAATATTTTATCAAAAAGGCAAGTGATTTACAAATTATAGAAGCGCTATTAGAATGTTATGAAAATTACAAAGCTGTAAAAAAAGGTTCAACACTTAAGAATTAAATAAAATAGTATTTAAATATAATAGCTATTGTAAAACAAAAAATCCAGCAAAATTGCTGGATTTTTTGTTAGTTATTTCCTAAAATAAGCGGTAATCCATCTTTACCAGAACCAATAACTACTACTTTTGAATTGGGTGATTTTGCCAATTGTAAGGTAGCTTCAATTCCTTTATCTTTTAATATTTTATCATTTAAAGACTCGCTTAAAATACGGTTAGCATCTGATTTTCCTTTTGCTTCAATTCTTTGACGTTCAGCTTCTTTAGTAGCTTTTTCTAATCGAAATACATATTCTAAAGATTCTTGTTCTTGTCCTAATTTATTTTCAATAGCTGTTTTAATTGTTTGAGGTAAAGTAACATCTCTCACTAAAACTTCATTTAATTGAACATGTTGATTGTCAAGAATTTTCTTTGCCTCATCATAAATCTCATTTTGAATAGCATCACGTTTTGAGGAATAAATTTGTTCTGGTGTATAACGCCCAACTACACTGCGTGCAGCTGATCTAATTGCAGGTTGAATTACACGTTCCAAATAATTTTCTCCTCGAGTTCTATGCAACAATCCTAATTCATTTCTAATTGGCTGATACCAAATAGAAGCATCTAATTTAATTTCTAATCCGTTAAGTGATAAAACCGACATCTTTTCAAATAATTCTTGTTGGCGAACTTCGTAAATAAAAACTTTATTCCACGGAGCTACAAAATGAAACCCTTCATCAAAAAAATATTCAGTATCAACTCCACCTCCAAAAGTGCGATATAAAACGCCTGCTTTACCAGACTCTATTGTTACAGTTGATGTTGCTGCTATTATAATTAAAGCAATACCACCGATAATGAGCATTAAAAATTGTTTCGGAAAAGTAATCTGTTGATTATTCATTGTTTATAGTTTAAATGATTAAAGTTTGAAAGTTTGAAAGTAATAAAGTTAAAATGTTTAATATTTAATTTCTTGTAAAAGTTACGGTGACTGAGCGGAGCCGAAGTCAATTATCTCTATTTTCAAAATCTTCATTGTCTTTATCTTGTATTCGTTTAATAATCAGATAAATGATTATAATGATAAAAATCGTAAAAAAAAGAATCTGTATCATATTATCTCAATTTGACTGCTGTACCATAAGCCATAATCTCTGCAGCACCCTGCATAACTTGTGAGGTTGTAAATCTAACATTTACTATAGCATCAGCTCTTAATCTAACAGCATCAGCTATCATTCTTTGTAAAGCTTGTTCGCGAGCATCTGCTAATAATTTGGTATATTCTGATATTTCTCCTCCAACAATATTTTTTAATCCTGCAAATAAATCAGAGCCAATATTACGAGCTCTTACGGTGCTTCCTCTAACAGTTCCAATAGATTCTGCAATTTCTTTACCGGCAATTGTTTCAGTTGTTACAAATAGCATATTTTTTTATTTTAAATTTTGAATTTTAAATTTCCCGCCCTGCCAATCGATGGCTTAACTTTTAAAATGTTAGTTTTTAATTGTCAATTATTTTAAGTTAACATTCCTCCGTCTACATTAATGGTCTGACCTGTAACATAAGCGCTCATGTCTGAACCTAAAAATACACAAACATTAGCAACATCTTCAGGTGTACCACCTCTTTTTAAAGGAATGGCATCTCTCCATCCCTTCACTGTATTTTCATCTAACTTTTCAGTCATTTCAGTTTCTATAAAACCGGGAGCAACAGCATTACAACGAATATTTCTAGAACCTAATTCTAGTGCTACAGATTTTGTAAATCCTAAAATTCCGGCTTTAGAAGCTGCATAATTGGTTTGACCTGCATTTCCTTTAACACCAACAACTGAGCTCATATTGATAATAGAACCAAAACGTTGCTTCATCATAGGTTTGATAACGGCTTTAGTTAAATTAAATACAGATTTAAGATTGACTTCAATTACTTTATCAAAATCATCTTCAGAAATACGCATCAATAAATTATCTTTTGTGATACCGGCATTGTTGATTAATATATCGATAGAACCAAAATCTTTTAAAACATCTTCTACCAATAATTGAGCTTGATCATATTTTGATGCATCAGATTTATAAGCTTTTGCTTTTATACCAAATTGCTGTAATTCTGCTTCTAATGCTGCTGCTGCCTCAGCTGATGCATTATAAGTAAATGCTACATTAGCGCCTTGTTTTGCAAAAATTTCAGCAATTCCTCTTCCAATACCACGAGAAGCTCCAGTAATTAATGCAATTTTATTTTCTAATAGTTTCATGTGTCTTATTATTAATTTATCAAATATACTGAATTACCATAAAAAAACCACGCTTATAGCGTGGTTTAAGTGCCATTTTGAAATTATTATTTTTTAAGAAGTTCTGCTACTTTTACCCCAATCTTAGCTGGTGATTCAACAACATGAATTCCGTTTTCTTTTAAAATTTCCATTTTAGCCTGAGCGGTATCATCTGCTCCACCAACAATTGCTCCGGCATGTCCCATTGTTCTTCCTTTAGGAGCAGTTTGCCCTGCAATAAACCCAACAACTGGTTTTCTGTTTCCATCAGCTTTAATCCAACGAGCTGCATCTGCTTCTAGCTGACCACCAATTTCACCAATCATTACAATAATATCAGTTTCCGGGTCATTCATAAATAATTCTACAGCTTCTTTTGTTGTAGTCCCAATGATTGGGTCACCCCCAATTCCAATTGCAGTAGAAATACCAAAGCCTTGTTTTACAACTTGATCTGCTGCTTCATAAGTTAATGTACCTGATTTTGAAACGATCCCTACTCTACCCTTTTTAAAGATAAATCCAGGCATAATTCCAACTTTAGCTTCATCTGCAGTAATTACCCCCGGACAGTTTGGTCCAACCAATCTACAGTCCTTTTCAGCAATGTAATTTTTTACCTTAACCATGTCAGAAACAGGTATTCCTTCAGTGATACAAATGATCACTTTGATACCAGCTGCAGCGGCTTCCATTATAGCATCGGCAGCAAATGCAGGTGGAACAAATATAATGGATGTATCGGCTTGCACTGAATTTACAGCATCAGCAACAGTATTAAATACGGGTTTTCCTAAATGTGTTTGTCCGCCTTTTCCTGGAGTTATACCACCAACAACATTGCTTCCATAATCTATCATTTGAGTAGCATGAAAAGTTCCTTCGCTACCTGTAAAACCTTGAACTATTATTTTTGAATTTTTATTTACTAAAACGCTCATTGTGTAATTAATTTTATTATTAAAACGGTACAAAATTACACTTTTAATACGTTTATTTAAAAGGAATTCTTTTAATTTTTATCCTTATGTGTAATTTGTTTCATACGAACTATTTCTTTCATTTTCTCTCTTGATTCAGCAATAGGTGATCCAAAATAAGATTTACCTCCTGATAAAGATTTTGTGACTCCTGATTGCCCAAAAACAGTAGCTCCAGCACCAATTCTAATTCCACTGTTTGTGCCTACCTGACCCCATAAAGTAACTTGTTCTTCAAGAATTACACAACCAGAAATACCTGTTTGGGCTGCTATTAAACAACGCTCACCAATTACAGTATCATGGCCAACCTGAACTTGATTGTCAATTTTTGTCCCTTTTTTAATAGTGGTATTACCTGTAACTCCCCTATCTATTGTACAGAGTGCACCTATATCTACGTTATCTTCTATAATAACTGACCCACACGAATTAAGTTTATCATAACAATCAGAACGTTTTTTATAATAAAAAGCATCTGCTCCAATTACAGTTCCCGCATGAATTGTCACATTATTTCCTACAATGCAATTATCATAAATAACAACGTTTGGATGAATTAAACAATATTCACCAATTACAACATTGTTTCCTAAAAATACATTGGGCTGTATGATAGTGTTTTTACCAATTTTAGCCGATTCTGCAATAAGATTATTAGCACTTTGAAAAGGTTTAAAATAAAGTACTAATTTTTTAAAATCTCTAAACGGATCATCTGTTAATAATAAAGCCTTACCTTCTGGGCACTCTACATCTTTATTTATTAAAATGATAGTTGCTGCAGATTTTAAGGCTTTAGTATAGTATTTTGGATGATCAACAAATACAATATCTCCTGATTCTACTACGTTAATTTCATTCATTCCATTAACGGGAAAATCATCAGAACCAACATATTTACAATTAATAATGCTGGCTATTTCTTTTAAAGTAAAGGTTTTAGCAAATTTCATATAATTTTTTTTATATCTAAAGATATAAAAAAAATTCTATTCTTTAACTCTCTCTAAATAAGAACCTTTAGAAGTATCAATCTTTATACTGTCACCTTCATTAATAAATAAAGGTACATTAACTCTAGCACCTGTTTCAACTATAGCAGGTTTTGTTGCATTGGTAGCGGTATTCCCTTTTAACCCAGGTTCAGTCTCAATTACCTTCAAAATAACACTTGCAGGCATATCTACAGATAATGGAAACTCATCTTCTGCTCTAATGATGATAGTTACCATCTCTCCTTCTTTCATTAACTCAGGTGCATCTAATACTTCTTTCAAAATTGTTATTTGATTGTAATCGTCTGTATTCATAAAAAAATACATTTCTCCTTCATTATATAAAAACTGATATTTTCTAGTTTCTACTCTAACTTCATCAATTTTCTGACCTCCAGAGAAGGTATTGTCTAACACTTTACCTGATGTTAAACTTTTTAATTTAGTTCTAACAAATGCAGGACCTTTACCGGGTTTTACGTGTAAAAATTCAATTACTTTAAAAGTATCATTGTTATAATTGATGCATAATCCATTTCTAATATCTGATGTACTTGCCATTTATTTAATCTTTTCTAATTTATTTTATATTAATTTCCTGAATATCCTTTCATGATACCTCTTTGTGAATTTCTAATGAAAGTTATTATTTCATCACGTTCAGCAGTAGCTTCCATTTCAGCCTCTAATTTCTCTAATGCTTGAGATGTATTATAATTTTTCTGATACAGAATTCTATAAATATCTTGTATTTCTCTAATTTTTTCAGTAGAAAACCCTCTTCTTCTTAAACCTATTGAATTAATACCTACATATGATAATGGTTCTTTTGCTGCTTTTGTAAATGGAGGAACATCCTTTCTTACTAAAGAACCACCTGAAATCATTGCATGATCACCAATATGAATAAATTGATGTATTGCTGCTAATCCACCAATAATAGCATATTTTCCAACAATTACGTGACCTGCCAAAGCTACTCCATTCACTACAATTGCATAATCTCCTATTTCACAATCATGAGCAATATGAGCTGTTGCCATTATTAAACAATTATTTCCAATTATTGTTCTTCCGGTTGCGCTTGTACCTCTATTGATAGTAACACATTCTCTAACAGTAGTATTATCACCAATAATAGTAAGAGAATCTTCTCCTTCAAATTTTAAATCCTGAGGGATTGCCGATATTACCGCACCGGGAAAAATTCTACAGTTACTGCCAATTCTTGCACCTTCCATTATAGTTACGTTAGACCCTATCCATGTTCCTGATCCTATAATTACATTGTTATGAATAGTAGTAAAAGGCTCTACTACTACGTTTCGAGCAATTTTAGCTCCTGGATGTATATATGCTAATGGTTGATTCATATTAATTCTTTAATCGTTTATTCTAACTATTTGTGCCATCAATTCTGCTTCTACAACTAATTTATTATTAGCATAGCCAAATGCTTGCATATGACAAATACCTCTTCTAATTGGAGTAATTAACTCAGCTTTAATTATCAAAGCATCTCCTGGTAACACTTTTTGTTTAAACTTAACATTATCCATTTTCATAAAATAGGTTAAGTAATTATGTGGATCAGGTACCGTATTTAAAACTAATACACCTCCACATTGTGCCATGGCTTCTACCTGAAGTACACCTGGCATAACTGGCGCTCCCGGAAAATGACCAACAAAATATGATTCATTCATGGTTACATTTTTCATTCCAACAACATGTTTATCAGATAATTCTAGTATTCTGTCTATTAATAAAAATGGTGGTCTATGCGGAAGCACATCCATAATTTGATGTATATCCATCAACGGAGGTTCATTTAAATTATATTTTGGAACATAATTTCTTTTTTCACATTTTATAATATTTGCTAGTTTTTTAGCAAATAAAGTATTGATTTTATGACCTGGTTTATTAGCAATTACTTTACCTTGAATTCGAGTACCAATTAATGCTAAATCTCCAATAACATCTAATAATTTATGTCTAGCAGCCTCATTAGCCCAATGTAATGTTAAATTATCTAATATTCCGTTAGGACTAACACTAACTTTATCTTTTTTAAATACAACCTTTAGTTTTTCTATTGTTTCAGGAGATATTTCCTTATCAACATATACAATTGCATTATTTAAATCACCTCCTTTTATTAAATTATTATCTAGAAGCATCTCCAATTCGTGTAGAAAACTAAAAGTACGCGCATTGGCAATTTCATCTTTGAACTCTTTTATTGAGTTAATAGTTGCATTTTGTGTTCCAAGAATTTTTGTACCAAAATCAACCATTGTTGTTATTTGGTATTCATCTGCAGGCATTACCATTATTTCACTTCCTGTTTCTTCATCTTTAAATGAAATAACTTCTTTAACTACAAATACTTCTCTTTCCTTTTCTTGTTCAACAATACCAGCAGACTCTAATGCTTCTATAAAATATTTAGATGATCCATCCATAATAGGTGGTTCAGCAGCATTAATTTCAATGCATAAATTATCGATGTCTAAACCAACTGCAGCAGCTAAAACGTGCTCAGAAGTATTGATACGAACTCCATTTTTTTCAATATTTGTTCCTCTTTGAGTTGTAGTAACATATTCAACTTTGGCTTCAATAACAGGTCTCCCTTCTAAATCTATTCTCTCAAAAGCAAATCCGTAGTCTGTAGGAGCTGGTTTAAAAGTCATTGTCACTATATTTCCTGTATGTAATCCAACACCGGAAAGTGAAACTTCTTTTGCTATTGTTTTTTGATAATTACTCATATCTTACTTTTAGTTCTTGAATTTCTTTTTCTAATTTATTGATTTGTTCAGCAATTTTTGGGAAATTTTTAAAATGTATATAAGATTTAAAAAAATTATTGTATTCTATAGCAGGACTTCCTTGTACCACTTTATAGTTTTTTAACCCTTTAATAACACCTGATTGAGCTTGAATTTTCACATTATCGCCGATAGTTATATGTCCCATAATTCCAACCTGTCCGCCTATCATACAATTTTTTCCAATTTTCGCAGATCCGGCAAGAGCTGTAAGAGCTGCAATAACAGTATTTTCTCCAATTTCAACGTTGTGAGCAACTTGAATTAAATTGTCCAATTTCACTCCTTTTCTGAGAATGGTGGATCCTAATGTAGCTCTGTCAATAGTTGTTCCTGCACCAATCTCAACATAATCCTCAATTATAACATTTCCAATTTGAGGTATTTTGTGATAGGTCCCTTCATCAGTTGGGGCAAAACCAAAACCATCAGATCCAACAACTGCACCCGAATGTATTGTACAAAAGGCTCCAATTTCTGTTTCAGAGTATATTTTAGCTCCAGCAAAAATGGTAGTATTATCTTTTATAATCACATTTTCACCTATAAAAACATTAGGATATATTTTAACATTATTTCCTAAAACAGCTTTATTGCCTATATACACAAAAGCCCCTATGTATGGATTTTCTCCTATTGTTGCACTCTTACTTATAAAATTAGGTTCTTCAATTCCGGACTTATTAAGTTTAACTTGATTGTAAAATTCTAATAATTTTGCAAAGGATTGATAAGCATCAATAACCTTAATCATTGTTATAGAAACCATTTTTTCAGGTTCAAAATCCTTACTAACAATAACAATGGAAGCTTTTGTTGTGTATAAATAATTCTTATATTTAAGATTCGATAGAAAAGTAAGTGAACCTTTGGTTCCTTCTTCAATCTTAGAAAGTTTATCAACTTCAATAGAGGAATCACCTACAATTTCTCCGTTTAAAACTTCTGCTATTTGTTTGGCTGTAAATTTCATCAATGCAAAAATATGAAAAAGTTTTTTACAAATATTATCTTATAAATCTAACCGTTTAGGAAAGCAAATATAGTATTTAATAACTGGCTTAGATAAAGCCATTAAATTTAATTGGTCTGAAGCAATAGCTAAATCAACAGTTTTGCCTTTTTTTGATAAAATTTTAATGGTATTATCTTTTAAATTATACGCTTGATTACTAACATTTCCCTGAAAAATAAAATAGGATATTTCATTTTTAGTGATATCATAATTGTCTAAAATCTTTTTTGTAATCTTATTAACTTCCACTTTCCCTAATTTTTGATTTTGCAAAATAACTTTAGGCAACTTTCTGTTAATTAACATTTTAGATAATGTTGATAATATTTTATCATTATGATTAGTCCATTCTTTTACAGCAGATAACACATCATAGTCGTCTAATTGTGCAAATAATTCTAGTGTTTTATCATCAAAATTAGTTTCATCAATTTTTTGATATAAAAAGTATTTTAAGTTGCTGCTTCCAAATAAGTCAATACCTTTCAATGCCAATTCCTTAGCTCTCTTTAAAATATTTACTAATAACAATTCTGCTCCTAAACCTGTTTTATGTAAATAAACTTGCCAGTACATCAATCGTCTTCCAACTATAAATTTTTCTACAGAATAGATTCCTTTTTCTTCAATAACCAGTTCACCATCATGTACATTTAACATGGCAATTAAACGATCTGAATTGATATTACCTTCTGCAACACCCGAGTAAAAACTATCTCGCTTAAGATAATCTAATCGATCCATATCTAACTGACTAGATATTAGTTGATATAAATATTTCTTTTTATGATTTCCTTTAAATATCATAATTGCCAAATCAAGTTGATTATCAAACTCAACATTTAAAACCTCCATAAATTTTAAAGAAATCTGTTCGTGATTAATCCCTGATACTATACTATTTTCAAGCGCATGAGAAAATGCTCCATGACCAATATCGTGTAATAAAATAGCTATATAAAGTGCATTTTCTTCATCATCAGTAATTTTTACACCTTTAAATCTTAAAACCCTTACTGCTTTTTGCATTAAATATACACATCCAATAGCATGATGAAACCTTGAATGATGAGCTCCGGGATACACTAATGATGATAATCCCATTTGGGATATTCTTCTCAACCGCTGAAAATAAGGATGTTCTATTAAATCAAAAATTAAACTATTTGGAATAGTAATAAATCCGTAAATTGGGTCGTTTAATATCTTAAACTTGTTAACATGTAACTTTGGCACAATACATTTTTTTATAATAGAAACACAAATATAGTAACAATGAGAGACATACAAATACTTTGGATTGATGATGAGATAGATTTACTTAAGCCGCACATCTTATTTTTAGAACAAAAACAATATAAAGTAACTACTTGTTCTAATGGAACTGATGCTGTTGAGCTTATTGACGAAAAAGATTTTGATGTTGTTTTTTTAGATGAAAATATGCCCGGTTTAAGTGGATTGGAAACACTTACAGAATTAAAAGAAAAAAAGCCCAATCTTCCTGTTATTATGATTACTAAAAGTGAGGAAGAGTATATTATGGAAGAAGCTATAGGTTCTAAAATAGCCGATTTTTTAATTAAACCGGTTAATCCAAATCAAATTTTATTGGCTCTTAAAAAAACTTTAGATCATTCCAGACTTATTTCAGAAAAAACAACTATAAATTACCAAAAAGAATTTAGAAAAATTGCGCTGGAATTATCAATGGTCAATACTTATGAAGACTGGGCTAATCTTTATAAAAAATTAGTTTATTGGGAGTTGGCCTTAGAAAATATTACAGATTCATCTATGGTAGAAATTCTTGAAAGTCAGAAACAAGAAGCTAACAGTCACTTTTTTAAGTTTATTAAAAAACGTTATAAAGATTGGTTAACTAGTACTGAAAAGCCTATTTTATCCCATAATTTATTAAAAGAAGTAGTATTTCCTATCATCAAAAAAGAATCAAACACTCTATTAATAGTTATTGATAATTTAAGATACGATCAATTTCGAATTATAGAACCTATCATCAACCAGTTTTATAAAACAGAAGAAGAATTGATGTATTACAGCATTTTACCTACAGCTACTCAATATGCTAGAAATGCTTTATTTTCTGGTATGATGCCTTTGGAAATGGAAAAAAAATATCCACAATATTGGAAAAATGATCCAGATGAAGGATTAAAAAATTTATATGAAGATCAATTTTTAACTGAAAACCTTAAACGTAATGGTCTCAAAATAAAGTACGATTTTATAAAAATCACTAACTTAAAATCTGGAAAGCAAATTGCAGACAATTTTAAATCTTATAAAGAAAATGATTTAACTGTTATCGTTTATAATTTTGTAGATATGATTTCACATGCTAAAACTGAAATGGATGTTATCAAAGAATTAGCCGGAGATGATAAAGCGTATCGATCTTTAACACTAAGTTGGTTTAATAATTCACCTCTTTTAGAAATCATTCAAAAGGCACAGCAACTGGGCATGAAGTTAATTATTACTACAGATCACGGAACGATTAACTGTAAAAACCCTACAAAAGTTATTGGTGATAAAGAAATTAGTGCTAATCTGAGATATAAAACAGGCAGAAGTTTATCCTATGACGCTCATGATGTATATGTAGAGAAAAATCCAAAAGATATTTTATTACCTTCAATTTCTATGAGTAGTTCTTTCATTTTTGCAAAAGAAAATTTATTTTTTGCGTATCCAAATAATTATCATCATTACGTAAACTACTATAAAAACTCCTATCAACATGGAGGAATTTCATTAGAGGAAATGATTATTCCTTGTGTTATATTTGCTCCAAAATAAATTTGTTGATGAAAATAAGATATCATAAAAATGATTTGCCTCTAATAGCCAAAACCATCATAGAAAATTCTAAAAGTAAAATTATCACTTTTAAAGGCGAGATGGGTGCAGGAAAAACTACCTTGATAAAAGAATTAGTAAAATCTTTAGGGATTAATGATGTTACCAGTTCACCAACTTTTTCTTTAGTAAATCAATATCAAGCAGATAACAATTTATTGGTTTTTCATTTTGATTTTTATCGAATCAATAATGAGACTGAAGCAATGGATATAGGAATTGAAGAATATTTTGACAGTGGAACTTGGTGCTTTATTGAATGGCCTAATAAAGTGAAAAATTTACTACCTTTAAAGTTTGATGAAGTTTTCATTGAAGTAATCAACGATCAAGAACGAACTATTGAAATTATAAATCATGGGTAGTACTATTTCTCCATTCAGTAAAAGCGAATTAATGCCTCAAGAAGAAAAACTTGAGATACAAAAGCAAAAAGGCGAATTATTTATCGGTATTCCGAAAGAAGTTTTTTTACAAGAAAAGAGAATTTGTCTTACACCAGATGCTGTAAACGCCCTTTGTAATCAAGGACATAGAATTGTTATTGAGTCAGGTGCCGGAATTGGGGCTAATTTTTCAGATCAAGAATATGCTAATGCAGGTGCTAAAATTACTTATGATCAAAAAAAAGTTTTTAATTGTAATATCGTTTTAAAAGTTGCACCTCCTACTTTAGAAGAAATTGCATTAATGAAACCACAAAGTATTTTATTCTCTACACTTCAGCTTAAAACTCAATCTGTTGCCTATTTTGAAGCAATTGCGGCCAAAAAAATCACAGCTGTAGCTTTTGATTTTATTCGCGATGAGCACAATCAATATCCGGTTGTAAAATCATTAAGTGAAATTGCAGGAATTGCATCAATTTTAATAGCTGCAGAACTCATGAGCAATGTTCACCAAGGAAATGGTCTATTATTAGGAAATATTGGTGGAGTTCCGCCAACAGATGTCGTTATTTTAGGAGCAGGAACTGTAGGTGAATTTGCAGCAAGAAGTGCTCTCGGATTAGGCGCAACCGTTAAAATATTTGATAATTCTATTACAAAGTTAAGACATTTACAACACACTTCAGGTTCATTAATTTACACCTCAACAATACAACCAAAAACACTTGCAAAAGCTTTAAAACGCTGCGATGTGGCTATTGGTGCTGTTAGAGGAAAAACAAGATCTCCAATTTTAGTTACAGAAGAAATGGTAAAAGGAATGAAAGACGGAGCAATTATTGTTGATGTAAGTATAGACCGCGGAGGCTGTTTTGAAACTTCTGATTTAACTTCTCATAGCGAATCAACTTATACCAAACACGGAGTAATTCATTACTGCGTACCTAATATTCCTTCAAGATATGCTAAAACAGCATCGCTTTCTATCAGCAATATTTTTAGCCCATATTTACTTAATATTGCAGAAGAAGGTGGATTTGAAAACGCACTTAAATTTGACTTAAGTTTAAGAAAAGGAATGTATTTTTATCATGGAATTCTGACCAATAAATCTGTTGCAGATTGGTTTAATTTACCATTTAGAGATATCAATCTATTAATTTTATAAAACTCATGGATTTAAAAAAAAGATTTTTTTTATATGGATTTGGATTTGCTGTTGGTGCAATGGTAGTTTTTTTTATTTGGATGAAAAAAGATGCTTCATTTGACTATTTACCTAATGCTAGAGTCATCAAAAACATTCAATCAAAAACAATTACAAAATCTATTCCTACCAAATTATTTTTAATCGGTCATCAAATTGATGATTTAACACTTTTAAATTTGATTAAAAATGGCAAGGTAGATTTCGAAAAAAGCAATATAAATACTGAACCATGTAAAACTTATTGGATTGATACTTCTTTTAAAGAAAAGCAATTAACACTTATAATTGAAAATTGTGACTCTATAGCTACTATCAAAAAAATTACAAAAATTAAATGAAGAAGATTGTTGTACTAACCGGTGCAGGAATCAGTGCTGAAAGTGGACTCAAAACTTTTAGAGATGCTGATGGCTTATGGGAAGGACATGACGTTTATGAAGTAGCTACTCCAGAAGCTTGGTATAAAAACAAAGCTTTGGTGCTCGATTTTTATAATCAGCGTAGAAAGCAATTATTAGAAGTTAATCCAAATCCGGCACATTTGGCACTAGCTTCATTAGAACAGTTTTATGAGGTAACAATCATTACTCAAAACGTTGACGATTTACATGAAAGAGCTGGTAGTTCAAATATCATCCATTTACATGGAGAACTTTTAAAATCAAGAAGTTCTATTGATGAAAACTTAATATATCATTGTAAAAGTGATCTTAATATAGGTGATTTATGTGATAAAAAAACGCAATTAAGACCACATATTGTTTGGTTCGGAGAAATGGTTCCTTTACTAGACAAAGCAATACATATAACTACTCAGGCCGATATATTAATGATTATAGGAACTTCAATGCAGGTGTATCCAGCTGCTAATTTAATACGATATGCAAGCAGTAATATTCTTAAATATTTTATTGATCCAAAACCGGCAATTCAAGAAAATCAGTTTAAAAATTTAACGGTTTTGGCAGAAAAGGCAAGTATTGGAGTTCCTAAAATAGTTAAGCAATTAATTGGTTAATAATATCATATAATTTACCGTTTGTAATAACACTACCCTTTTCAATCAATTTAAAAATTTCTTCATTTCTTTCTGATTCATAAACTTTTGAACCACTAAAAATTTCAACTTTCTCATCTTTTAGATGGTTGATTATCCAATCTAAACCTTGATTTGTTGTTACATCAATTTCAGCATAATTTATTTTGATGTAAATTCTATATATTTTATGTGCTTCACACTTAAATAAATTGAGATGTTGATTAGAAAAATGTTCTAAATAATGCACTTTAGACAATACATCTTCCCATACCACTTCGCTAAATAATTGCATTTCTTCTAAAGCAACTTTGGGTTTTTCAGCTTTTATTTTTTCCCATTCTTTTCCATCTATTTGTTGTGATGCTAAAAAAACCGCAAATTCATGATGTAAATGTTCGAATTGTTCTTTTGTTAAAAGTGTATATTTCATAAAAGATTAAAAAAATTGAACGATTGAAAGATTGAAAATTATCTGTATTGTTAATAATGTTTGCAATTTAATAAAACTATAAAATTGTTCGTTTTTCACACTTCGTTTTAGCTTGTCATGTTGATTCCGATTTATAGGAAGAAACATCTCTGAAATTATTGTATAAGATTTTAAATTGTTATTATATGAAAATTTGTTAAACTTCACTATTTAGTGATTTCGACTCCGCTCAATCACCAAATAAAAAAACCACGCCAAAAGGCGTGGTTCAAAGGTAGTAAATTTAGATTTTAGAAAATATATCTTAAACCAAATTGCATTTGCCATCTAGATAACAAACTAAAATCGTTAGTATAAGTAGATTTTAAATTAGTGTCGAATGAATAGGTTGGGTAACCAGCTCCATCTACTGTAACACCAATTGGCTGAGTATTTGTAGGATTTTTTCTCACTCCCCAATCAGAATTTAATAAATTACCAACATTTAAAATATCGATACTAAACTGAATTGACTTAGATTTTTCAGAGTTTAAAAAGAAATCTTGTAATATTTTCATATCCCAATTAGATCTCCAAGGTAAAGTAGAAGCATACTTCTCTGCATATTCACCACGACGACCATTTAAATAATCATCTTGTTGAATAAAGTTTTCTAAAGCAACTCTTTGAGCACTTTGCTCAGCAGATGTACCGGTAAATACCATAGCGTTTATTTGATTAGCAGTCGGTATATAAATTAAATCATTTAATCCAGATCCATCATTGTTGATGTTACCTGCATAGGTATAACTATAACGACCACCTTTTACATATTCCATAAACATACCAATTGAAGTTGCATATTTACCATTACCATAATCAAATCTCTTATTAAATGATCCAACAAAACGGTGATTATGACCAAAACGTGAATGAGATTCAACAGCTTGATTTACATTTCCAAAAGCTGGGTTTCTTTCATATGCATCAGAAGAAATTTCAGCCGGAATTGAACTAGCATCTTTTGCTACTAAATAATCGTAAGCGATACTTGCTGTAGCATTATTATTCCACGTTTTGAATAATTGGAAAGAAGTATTAAAGGTATAACCTTTATCATTATTGGTAAATACATAAGCATTAACGGGTGCTGACCATCCTTGTGTTGGATGATTAAAGTATGCTAAGTCATTTGCAGTATAAATTGGTCGATTATCACCGCCAGCACCTTGTAACGTACCTGTCGGTTTATTTAACCCATAATTTCTTACCATCATAGCATTAATATCTTTGGTATAAACTACGTCAGTACTATATGACCAGCCATTATCTAATTTATGATCATAACCTAAGTTTGTTCTCCAAACTTGTGGGAATTTAAAGTCATAGGCAGTCATTTGATAGAACCACCAATTTGGACTCGATACTTGGTTTCCAATCCATACAAAAGGAAAACGACCAGAGAACAAACCTGTACCACCTCTAAATTGCTGAGTTTTATCTCCTTTTACATCGTAATTAAAACCAACTCTTGGTGAGAATAAAGGAGTTCCACTTGGCATATGACTATGATCAAAAGTTAATCCTCTTCCGTTTTCATCGTAATAAGTAATGGTAGGATCATAATCAAATGCACGATCTTGAACTGCTTTAGCCTGATCAGAAGTGTCAAAATACAGAGGCTTGTCCATACGGATGCCGTATGTTAAGGTAAACTTATCATTAACAGTCCATTCATCTTGTACATAAACTGCCCATTGTCCTACATTAGTATACGAAAAAGGAAAACCTCCGGCCGCATTCAAATCTTCAGCATGTTGTACAACTGCGTCCATACTTCCTGCATTTACAAAGTTTACAAAATCTGTAACACTTGCAAAACCAGGTCCAAACGTACTACCAGGATAATCAACACCAAAAGGCTCATTAACTCCTAAATTAAATGAATTACCAAATTCAAATTTTTCAAATGAAGTACCAATAGTATAGGTGTGGTTTCCTGAATAAATATTGAAGTTATCAGTAACTTGATAAACTTTTTGATCTAAAACATTGTTGATAGAGAATGGTTCATGACCAGCCACAATATATCTGTTTCCATCTTTGTTGATGTTTAACACAGGGAATGGAGCTGAAAACGGATCTCTTGAATCAGCAAAAACAGTAATTCCGGCTTGTAAGTTATTAGAGTATTTATTGCTAAAATTAGATTTTAATTCTATAATTCCTGAATTTAATATATTATTGATTTTATAGCCTGAATTAGCAAATTGTAAAGTAGTTTGATCTGGACCTCTTCTTCCTATAGCTTCTGGGTGAGCAGGCTTATCTAGAGATGCATCTAAAAAGTTATAAGTTGCAGATAATGTATGAACATCATTAATATTCCAATCTAATTTAACCAAGGCTTTTACGTTTTTAGTATCATGAATATAATTTTCATAAGCACCTGTATCATAACCAAATCTAGTTTTTAATGTTTGAGAAACTAAATCTAAATCAGCAGCTTCAACACGAGAAACTCTACCTTCAATAGGTTCATTATTTCTTCTTGCTATAAAGTTAGAACCCAAATCAGAACGGTCTTCCATTTCTGCATTGGCAAAGAAGAATAATTTATCTTTAATTATAGGTCCGCCAATACTAAATCCGGCTTGTAAATGTTTTAGATCTGCTTTATAAACATCTTGCCCTTTTACTTTGGTTCCGGTTAAATCTTGATTTCTATAAAATCCAAATGCGGTACCATGAAACTCATTGGTACCTGATTTAGTTACTGCATTTACAGAAGCTCCTGTAAAACCTGCTTTTGTAACATCGTAAGGTGCAATATCAACTTGAATTTGATCAATAGCGTCTAAAGAAACTGGTTGTGCATTGGTTTGACCACCTGGGGTGGCTGCATCTAAACCAAATGGATTGTTAAAAATGGATCCATCTAAAGTAAAGTTATTATATTGATTGTTTCTACCTCCAAATGAAAGACCATCAGATGAAGGAGTAATTCTTGTTAAATCAGCCGTAGATCTTGATATCGTTGGCATTGTTTTAATTTGATTTTTACTGATGTTTGTAGAAGCACCGGTTCTATCACTTTGAAAAATACCACCTGCTGTTCCTTTAATTTCAATAGCAGTTAATTCTGTCGCTGCAGATTTTAGTGAAAAGTTTAATTTCAGTTTGTCTCCAACATTTAAATAGACATTTTCCATAGTTTGAGTTTCAAATCCTACAAAACTAACTGTAATTTTGTAAGGTCCGCCAACTCTTAAGTTAGGTAAGTTATATCTACCATTATCTAGAGTATTGGTTCCATAAGAAGAACCTGTTGGTAAATGTTCGGCAACTATATTAGCTCCAAAAAGACCCATTTCTGCATCGTCATTGATAACTCCGTTAATTTGAGCGGTGGTGACTTGTGCAAAAGAGACAATTGAAAACATGAGCGTTGCAAAAAGTAAAATTAATTGTTTTTTCATAAATAAGTTATTTGAATTAATTTTGATTGATTTTTTAATCTTTAACAAATATAAAAACAAAAAGCCACGCTTTTGGGCGTGGCTTTTTTAATTTTTAACATCTTATTAACATTATTGCTTCTCTACAATAATTTCAAATGGTAAATCAAAAATAACTTCTCTATGTAGTCTAACTTTAGCTACATATTTTCCGATGCGTTTTACAGTACCACCTACAACATTGATATATTTTTTATCTACTGATTGACCAGCTGCTGCTATAGCTTCAGCTAAATCAGCATTACTTACAGAACCAAATAATTTGGATCCATCAGCAGTTTTAGCTTCAATTTTTATATCTAAAGCTTTGATTGCTTCAGCAATTACATTTGCGTCAGCAACTGCTTTACCTTCTCTATAAGCGCGTTGTTTTAAAGTTTCTGCTAATTCTTTCTTAGCGGAAACCGTTGCCATTACGGCTACACCTTGCGGAATTAAGAAATTACGACCATATCCGTTTTTTACAGAAACGATATCGTCTTTATATCCTAAGTTTTCTACGTCTTTCTTTAATATCAGTTCCATAATTTCCTATTTTAATAAATCTCCTACGAATGGTAATAAAGCTAAATGACGAGCTCTTTTAATAGCTTGAGATACTTTTCTTTGGTATTTCAATGAAGTACCAGTTAAACGTCTTGGTAAAATTTTACCTTGCTCATTTACTAAATACAATAAGAAATCTGCATCTTTATAATCGATGTATTTGATTCCATTCTTTTTAAAACGACAATATTTCTTTGTGGTTTTAGTATCGATGTCTAGCGGAGTAAGATATCTAACATCTCCTTGTTTTCCTCCTTTTGCTTGTTGTTCAATTGTTGCCATTGCTCTTAGTTTTTAGAGGTTTTGTTACGTTCTCTTCTTTTCTCAGCCCATGCAACTGCATATTTATCTAACGATACCGTTAAATAACGCATAATGCTGTCATCTCTTCTAAATTCTAATTCGAAAGGAGCTACTGCTTCTGCTGGTGCTTTAAATTCGAATAAGTGATAAAAACCACTTTTTTTCTTTTGAATTGGGTAAGCTAATTTTTTGAGTCCCCAATCTTCTTTTGATATCATTTCGGCACCTTTTGAAACAAGGAAGTCTTCAAACTTCTTTACTGTTTCCTTTATCTGAGTTTCAGATAAAACGGGATTCAAAATGAAAACAGTTTCGTAATGATTCATAGTTAATACTTTATATTTATAATTTGTGGGTGCAAATGTACAAATTTATAACTGAATTACAAATGGATAAAAAGGAATAAATTTCAATAAGAATCTACATCAATAATGACTTGTATCGATCTAAATACTGCAATACTTGAAAATGATATTTTTAACTGATTTACAGCAACTTTTGTCTTATTTAATGATTGATTTAAAGGAATTTTAATCAACATTTCTTTAATATATTTATTTCTGATTTTAGCAATAACTGGAGTTGTAGGCCCTAAAACCTGATTTCCAAAGGTATTTTTTAGAGCTTTGGAAAACCAAATAGTTCCTTCATCCAGCGTAATTTTATTTTTGTGTTTTAAAGTGATGTTAATTGTTTTATAAAAAGGTGGATACTGAAATTGCTGTCTTTCTTTCAATTGTGTTTCAGCCATTTTTAGATAATCATGAGCGGCTACCTGTTCAATAATCTCATGAGTAGGATTATACGTTTGAATCACCACTTTACCTCTTTTAGTTCTGCCCGCTCTTCCGGCTACTTGTATTAATAATTGATAACTTCTTTCATGTGCTCTAAAATCAGGAAAATTTAGCAAACTATCTGCATTTAAAACTCCTACTAATGATACTTTATTAAAATCCAATCCTTTAGACAACATCTGAGTACCAACTAAAATATCTATTTCTTGTAACTGGAATTGTTCTAAAATTCTTTCGTAAGAATATTTTCCTTTGGTGGTATCAAAATCCATTCTTGCAACTTTAGCATTTGGAAATAAGGCTTGAATTTCATGTTCAATTTGCTCGGTTCCAAATCCTAAAAAAATAACTTCTTCACTTCCGCAGGCAATACATGAGTCGGTCACTTTTTGAGTGTATCCACAATAGTGACATTTTAATTCTTTTGCAAATTTATGATAGGTTAAACTCACATCACATTGAATACATTGAGGTGTTACTCCACAAGTTTTACAGGCTAAAACAGGAGCATAACCTCTCCTATTTTGAAATAATATAACTTGTTCTTTTTTATTTAAAGTTTCTTTTATGAGTTCTATTAATCGTTCAGAAAAATGACCATTCATTCGTTTTTTTCGATGAATTTCCTTAATATCAACCAATTCAATTTCAGGCAACTGAACATCTCCAAAACGATTTTCCAACAAAACCAATCCGTATTTATTGTCTATTGCATTCTGATAACTTTCCAAAGATGGAGTTGCAGAACCTAATAAAACTTTAGCATTATGAATCATCGCTAATACTATAGATGTGTCTCTAGCGTGATAACGAGGCGATGGTTCTACTTGTTTATAAGATGGTTCATGTTCTTCATCAACAATAATCAATCCTAAATTTTGAAAAGGCAAAAAAACGGAAGATCTCACTCCCACAACTAATTGAGCGGATTCTTTACTATTCAACACATTATTCCAAACTTCTACGCGTTCATTTAATGAATATTTAGAATGATAGACGGCTATTTTATTGCCAAAATATTTCTTGAGTCTCTGAATAATTTGCGTTGTTAACGCAATTTCCGGCAATAAATACAGTACTTGTTTCTGTTGATCTAATTGCTCTTGAATCAGTTTTACATAGATTTCTGTTTTTCCACTTCCCGTAACTCCCTTCAGTAAAACAACAGATTTGTTATTAAAATGCGTTTTAATTTCATTATAAACTATTGATTGTTCAGTACTTAGTAATTTAGGTTTTTCAACAACATTATCATACTTAATCCTATCAACTTGAATGTAATAATTTTCTAGGATTTCTTTTTCTACCAATGAATTAACAACAGCTACGGAACACTTTGAAGCTTCTACAAGTGTTCTAAATTTAATCGGCTTTTGGGTAGTTGATTTGATTGAAAAATAAGTCATCAAAGCATCTCGTTGTTTAACAGCTCTCAGAACTTCTTTAAAAACATCAGCTAACTTATTTTGGTTTTCCCACTGCGGATTTAAGCGAATATATTTTTCTAATTTTGGTTGATACACTTCGTTAATTTCTTCTTGAAGTCGAATCGCATTCTTTTCTATCAATTGTCTGATAATTGATAAACTCTTTTTACCAACAATAATAGAAGATAATTTATCAATTGGTAATTGTTGATGATTTTCAACTGCTTCCAATATTAAAAATTCATCTGGAGTTAAATTATTTTCATCGATAAAATTTTCATTTTTAATCAACACCGTTTCACTTTCTAACAACAATGATGAAGGTACAGCCGATTTAAAAACTTCACCTAAAGTACACATATAATAATCTGCAATCCACTCCCAGTGTTTTAGCTGAAATTCAGATACTAAAAGCTGTACATCAATAATTTGATGAATGGGTTTTGCTTGGTAATTTAAAGGTGGATTTTGATGGATTTCATGTACAAGTGCCGTAAATATTTTTCGTTTTCCAAACTCAACCGCAACTCGCATTCCAGACTTTAACAATGCAACTTCCTTATCGTCTACCTGATAAGTATATAATCTGGGAAGCGCTAAAGGCAAAATAACATTGATAAAATACATAAGTTTAATTTACTGAAATATAAAAAATATTTATTTCTTGATAGTATTAAGTATTAAGCAATAGGCATTAAGCATTAAGTAATATGACTGCTCACTTTTCGCTATTCGCTATTTCCTAATTCTGAATGAATTAAAGGACCTACTGAAAACTGCGACTGCAAACTTTTCGCTATTCCCTTGCACTAGTTATTAGAAACTTTTTTAGTTCCGGCATACATATCATATCTAACAAATTTACAGTCTAAATCGCCATTTTTTAGTGGTATTTTTTTAGAAGTTCGTAATCCTACATGCTTTAATCCTTCCAAATCTGAAGTGATAAACCAAACCGTTGTATCTGGATAATGATTTTTTAAAGTATCGCCAATTTCTTTGTAAAACGGAGCTGTTTCTATTTGCAATCGCTCACCGTACGGCGGATTAAATAAAAGTGTAGTGGATCCCTCTACTTCCTTTTCTGTTTCAAAAAAATTGCGTTGTTCTACTGTAATAAATGCATCTAAATTAGCATTTTCAATATTGTCTTTAGCTTTTAAAACTGCTGATGGTGCTTTGTCATAACCAATGATTTTATAATCTGTATTGCGTACTTTTTTTAACAACGATTGTTTTATTATTTCATATAAATTGACATCAAAATCAGCCCATTTCTCAAATGCAAAACCTTTTCTGTTGATGTTTGCCGGAATATGATGTGCAATCATAGCTGCTTCAATTAAAATGGTTCCGGAGCCACACATCGGGTCAATAAAATGAGAATTCCCATCGTAACCGGACAACAAAACCATTCCGGCTGCTAACACTTCATTAATGGGGGCAATATTTGTTGCAGTTCTATAACCGCGTTTGTGTAATGAATCACCAGAAGAATCAATAGATACTGTTAAATTATCATGTTGAATATGAACATGAATTTTTAAATCAGGATTTAGAATATCTACATTGGGGCGTTTATGATATTTGTGTCTGAAATAATCAGCAATAGCGTCTTTACTTTTAAGTGAAATATAATGTGAATTGGTAGTAAAAAATTTAGAATTAACAACTGCATTAATAGCGAAAGTACCATCAACTGAAAGATAATCTTCCCATTTAATTCTTTGCAAACTTTTGGTTAAATCTACTTCATCAAATATTTTAAATTCTTGGATAGGTTTCAAAATTCTGATAGCTGTTCTCAATGATAAATTAGCTTTATATAAAAAGCCATTATCGCCAAAAAAAGAAACACTTCTCACTCCTTCAGTCACTTTTTGTGCTCCTAAAGCTCTCAATTCATCTCCTAAAACGGTTTCTAAACCAAAAGAAGTGGTAGCTAACATTTTAAAATTCACGTCCATTTATAGTTCATTTTTTACAAAAGTAACTAAATATTTAGGTTTATTATAAGAAGCTACCTGTTAAAAAAATGTATTTTTGCAAAAAGATTTAATGTATGAATACTTCTACCGATTGGTTTGTTTCTTGGTTTGACTCTCCTTATTATCATATTTTATATCAACATAGAAATGACCATGAAGCTCAGTTCTTTATGAAAAATCTCACTTCATTTTTAAAAATTCCGAAAGGATCGGAAATATTAGATATCCCATGTGGGAGAGGTCGACATGCCTTATATTTAAGCACTTTAGAGTATCAAGTTACCGGTTTAGATTTATCGGTAAACAGCATCGATTTTGCTAAAAATTATGAAAATGATCAACTTATTTTTGATGTTCATGATATTAGAAATCCTTTTCCCAAAAAATATGACGCCATATTAAATTTGTTCACCAGTTTTGGATATTTTGAATCAGATGGAGAAGATATACAAGTGCTTACCAATTTTAAAAATGCATTAAAACCAAATCGTTTTGCAGTTATTGATTTCATCAATATTGAAAAAACAATTGAGAATTTAGTTGTTGATGAAACAAAAACTATTGATGGAATTCAATTTCATATCACTAAAAAGTTAGAAAATGGTTTTCTAATTAAATATATAGAGATCAATGATCAAGGTCAAAAACAGCATTTTTATGAAAAAGTAAAATGTATTGACTTGAATAAAATAAATAACTACCTAAATGTAGTTGGATTTAAATTAAAACATACTTTTGGTAATTATAATCTTGAATCTTTTGATGTAAAATCCTCTGATCGATTAATTTTAGTGGTACAATAATAATGAGTAATTTAATCTTATTTCTTTCGGTAGTTGTTGGAATGCTAATTGTTTTGTTGGTAAAACCAAAACTAAAAACATCTCAAATATTATTATCATTTAGTGGGGCTTATTTACTGGCTATTATAATACTTGATTTATTGCCAGAAGTCTTTCAGGATAACAATACTTTAAATGTTGGCATTTTTATCATTTTCGGATTAGTTATCCAAATTGTGCTTGACTTTTTCTCTAAAGGTGCAGATCACGGACATGTACATTTACACAATGAGACCTATTTTCCTTGGGTTTTATTCATCAGTTTAAGTTTACATGCTTTTATTGAAGGATTACCACTTTCACATTTACACGATCATTCATTACTTATAGGAATTGTTGTTCACAATGTTCCAATTTCAATTATACTTGGCACTTTTTTTCTAGCTTCTAATATGCCAAAAAAATATGCCATATTTTTTTTGACAGCATTTGCTTGTATGTCGCCGTTAGGAAATTTAACAGGCTCTTATTTCCCATTTATTCTAAATTATAAAACGGAAATAACAGCTTTAGTAATTGGTGTTTTATTACATATTTCAACAACAATTATCTTTGAAAGTTCTAAAGATCACAAGTTTAATATGGTAAAATTTATCAGTATTATCATCGGATTTACTTTAGCGATTTTATTTTCCCACTAATTAATTGGCCACTTTACTGATAAATTTGATTCGCATTAAACGCAATTCTGTTTCGTCATAATCACCTTTAAATTCATCTAAAGCAT
>JAMPYA010000152.1 GCA_023700885.1 Flavobacteriaceae bacterium | reverse complement strand
GTAAGGTTCAAATATTTTACATACAGCAATATGCATTAAGTTTATTTTATCATCTTTTGAAAATGGTAAAAATCCTTTTCCAAATTCTTGGACTCCAATTAAATACAAAATAGATTCTATTTTCATGATATCGCCATCGGCAAATTGTTCGCTTAGTTTTTTAACTAATTGCGAATATTTTTCCTCTATTGTTATAATTGTACTCATTTAAAATAATTTTTACAAAGGTATCAATTATTTATTTTAGTAATTAACTCCAAAAAACTATCTTTACTTAAACACTTTATATTGATGAATACTTTTGATATTATTCTCCTTATTTTTCTCGGCTATGGATTTATTCGCGGACTTTTCAAAGGTCTTTTTGTTGAAGTAGCTTCCTTGTTAGCTTTAATTTTAGGAATTTATGGCGCTATACATTTTTCAGAATTTACAGGAAATTATCTCCATGAACTATTAAATTGGAATAAGAAATATATTACTATAGCCTCCTTTGTTTTAACTTTTTTAGTCATCGTAATTGCTATTTCATTGGCTGGTAAATTCTTAACAAAATTAGCTGATTTTGCTTCACTCGGTCTATTAAACAAATTCTTTGGAGGTATTTTTGGATTTTTAAAAATGGCTTTAATTGTAAGTGTTTTGCTCATTTATTTTACTAAATTCAATAACAAAGTTGCATTTGTTGAAGAAACCACTTTACAAGAATCAGTTTTGTATAAACCCATCAAAGAAATGGCTGGAATTATGTTTCCAAGCTTTTTTATTGATAAAGAAACCATTGAGTTTAACCTTAAAATATGAGACAACTATTTTTTATTTTAATTCTTTTTTGGAGCTTTTATGCTTATTCACAACCACAACACTCTAAATCAAATAAAATTACTTTTCAACTTTTCTCGCCCGATTTAAGCAATGAAAGTGCTGTTTTTATTACCGGAAGCATCCCTGAATTAGGCAATTGGAATCCTTCTGCAATTCAAATGAATTCAAAAGGTAATCATTTATGGGAAAAAACTATAGAAACAAAAGCGGCCTTCGGAATTGAGTATAAATTTACCTTGGGATCTTGGGAAAAAGAATCGGTTAATGCTAACGGGTTGCCGCTAGATAATTTTATTGTAAAAGTAGCTTCAGATTCTATCCTCAAAAACGATGTGTATTTTTGGAAAGATGGTACTTTAAAAAATGTGGTGGGTCAAATTACCGGAAGTGTAAAATATCACCGAAATTTTAAAGGAAAAAATTTATTGGATAGAGATATTATTGTTTGGTTGCCACCAAATTATAATAATAATGAGCGATATGATGTATTATATATGCATGACGGTCAAAATTTATTTGACCCTAGAACCAGTTCTTTTGGTGTTGATTGGAGAATAGATGAAACTATTGATAGTCTTATAACTTCCAAAAAAATTAAACCACTTATTGTTGTCGGTATTTATAATACTAAAGATCGAAGTAGTGAATATCTACCAGCTGAAATGGGAAAAGATTATATGCAGTTTATAGTATATCAACTAAAGCCTTTTATCGATAAAAATTATAGCACTAAATCTGGGCGAAAACACACTTCTGTTGGTGGTTCTTCTATGGGTGGCATTATTTCTTTTGCGTTGGTGTGGGAATATCCAAGAGTGTTTTCTAAAGCCATTTGCATGTCGCCGGCTTTTAAAATAAATCATATCGATTATGTAAAAGAAGTAACAAATTATACCGGAAAAAAGAAAAAAATCAAACTTTATATTGATAATGGAGGCATTGGTTTAGAAGAACAATTACAACCCGGAATTGATGACATGTTAAAAGCACTTGAACAAAAAGCTTATTTTGAAGGAACAGACCTCTTGTGGATACATGATAAAAATGCCAAACATTTTGAAGCAGCCTGGGCTAAGCGAATGCCTTTTGCTTTACAATGGTTATTGGGTAAATAAGAAATTATATTATTTTTAATACGGATTTTTTTACCCAACCAATTTTACCATCAACTAATTTAATTTTGTACCAATCATCAACAGTGTCTAAAACTTCTACTTTGGTGCCTTCGTGTAAAATAAAAACATCTTCACTATTAAAAGTTGGCGCATTTTTAATTACAGCTTTTTCAGAAAATATTATCGCTGGCCGATGGTTTTTATCATAATTTACTCCTTTTAAAGCAATTAAAACAGCAAAAATCATCGTTGTAAAAGTCACAATGCTAATTGTAAAGAAAATTTGTTTAAAAAAAGTGGAAAACGAGAAATAATAAATCAAGAAAAGTAGAGCGGTTATAAATGATAATACAACTGCAATAATTGACCAAGTTTCAACACTAATTTTATGTAAAAAATTGGTTTCAATTCGTTGAATTAAAGTTTTTGGCATTTCATCAATTTGATCAATAGTCATTCTATTGGCTAACACTAAATTATATTTAGCATCCTCATGTAACGGATTTAATTTTAATGTTTTTTCATAATAATAAATTGCGGGTGCAACTTCATTTGATTTATAATAAGCATTAGCCAAATTAAAATACAAAGCATCAGAATGCATTCCGCTTTTTATTATTTTTTGATAGTTTGTAATGGCGTTTTTAAAATCGTTGTTTTTATAAAGCTGATTCGCTTGTTCAAACAACACCTCTTTAGTTTGAGCATTAATAGCCAATCCGATAAACATCCATATAATTGTTATAAGTCTTTTCATGATTAAAGTTGTTTATCAATTAAGGCAATTATTTCAACAGCTTTTTCATATTCATCTTTCATTTTAACGTTGGATGATGGCGTGTATCGAGCAAAATCGCAATCATTTAAAACAGCAATTAACACCTCTATAGAATCTTTTGAGAGACCTTTTTCTAATAGAATTTCTGTAATTTTATCTTGACTTATCTCTGAAGTTTCTATCGATAATTTGGCCTTTAAAAAGTTATGCAATGCTTTTTCTAAAGCGATGTAAAAGGATTCCTTTTTACCCAATTCTTTCTTGGCTGTTGATAAATATTTCTTAGCCAATTTATCTGCTTTTCGCTTACGACTTCCTACAATATCTTTTGAACGATCTTCATTGTATCTGTTTATGATTATCCCAATCGGTATAACTGCTAATGGAAGTAGCAGTAATAAATAAAACCATTTAGATAAAAAGAAAGATTCTTTATTTATAGGTTCGAAAACTGTTTTGGTTTGTATATACCTAAAACTATTTCCAGAAACCTGCACTTGTTGTTTTCGATTAAAAGCAGCATCAGTAGTTGGTAAATCTTTTCCTTCTACAACCTCAACAAACATATCGGGTGATTCAATAGTATGATATTTTTTTTCTGACGGATTAAAATAAGAAAATGACACATTTGGAATTTTGTATTTTCCTTTAAACTGAGGAACAACAGTATAATTAGAAAATACTCTACCGTTTATTCCGTTTAAAGTTGTTTGTAAATTTTCTTTGTACTCTGGTGTGTAGGTTTCTAATTCAGTGGGTGTAATTAATTTAGGGATTTCAAATAATTTGAAATTACCACTTCCAGAAACCTCAACAATAATCTGTGCCGTTTCATTGGCTTTTAAAATTTCTTTATTTTTAGATACTTTAAATTTAAAATCGCCAACAGCTCCTGTAAAATTATCTGGTTTTCCTTCTATTGGCAGTGCTTTTACTTTAATTATTTTTTTTCCTGTAGTATACGATTCTGTAAAACTTCTTAAAATAGCCTCTCCAAAGAAATTATATCTGCCTGTAGGTACACCTAAAGTGATATCCATTTTCATTGGTTCAATTACTAATTCACCTTTCTTTTGGGGTATGAGTATTGCTTTTTTTAACTCAATATATCGATATCGTTCTCCTTTATATTCACCCATCTGAACACTCATACCTTTAATCTCAATATCTTGATTCCAAAACCCATTATATTGAGGAGATTCTAAAACAGCCCAATTACTCACATTAATATTTTCACTTACATATAGTTTATAAACAACATAAAGTGTTTCGCCAACATAAGGGTTTTCTTTAGAAACCTCAGCAACTAAATGAATACCTTGTTGCGCCATATAAGTTGGATCATTGGGATCTTTGGGCACTTCTACATTTTCTGTAACAGTAATTTTTAAAGTATTGGTTTTATAGATTTTCCCTTCATATTCTACCGTTGCAGAAGGAATTGTAAAGGTTCCGATTTTAGTAGGTTGAATAATATAAATATAGGTTTGAGAGAAGGATACTTTACCATTAATCCACGATTGATTTACAGATTGACTTGGTCCGGCAACTATTCTAAAATCGCTCATGTTTGGCAACATAAAATTATCAGCTCCTTGTTTATCTACCGAAAATTCTATTCGCAATCGTTGATTTAACCCAATTTTTGAATTACTTGTTGTTGCTGTAAATTCTAATTGAGCTATTGCAAATTGACTTAGCAATAAGTAAAATCCTAAAAGGCCATATTTAAAAATCAATTTTTTCATACATAATTTTCTTGCTACACTTTCTGTTACCAGTCTTTCTCTTTTTTAGTTAATTGATCCGTTGAGTATTGAGCATTCACTTTTTTTTGTGTTTTATTTTCCACTTTATTCATCGCTTCTAACAATTGCTCAATTTGTTGTGGTGATAATTTATTGGGTTGCGGTTGCTGTTTTTGTTGATTGTCTTTCTTATCCTGATCTTTTTTATCTTTTTGATCATCTTTTTTATCTTGATTATCTTTTTTATCCTGATTGTCTTGATTTTGATCTTTCTGATTCTGATCATTCTTATTTTGATCTTTATTTTGTTCTTGCTCTTTCAACAATTTTTGAGCTAATGCTAAATTATAACGTGTTTCTTCATCCAAAGAATTATTGCGCAAAGCATTTTTGTATGAATTCACTGCAGATATATATTTTTTGGCTTTCATAAAACTGTTGCCTAAATTATGAAATGCCTCTGCTTTTACTAATTTATCCTTTGAATTTAACGCAATGGTTTCAAACAACTGAACAGATTCTTCATTTCTATTTTGCTGATATAAAGCATTTCCTAAATTGTAAATAGCTTTGTTGTAGGTTGTGTTTTTCTCTAGTGCTTTTTTATAAGCAACCTCAGCATCAGCATATTTCTTTTGATTGTATAATTCATTTCCATCACGCAGTAAAGTACGCGCTTTTCGTTG